>NZ_JBBYHU010000002.1:0-224338 GCF_038289905.1 Flavobacterium flavipallidum
TGGCATCACACTATAAAAGAAAACCCCGTTTTTGACTCCTTTTGAGCAATTTCGGGGTTTGTTTCTTCTAATATAATACCTATTTTTATGAAAAACAATAGATTGAGGTATTATGAATATGCCTTTTTATCTTAAGATAATGCATTTTCGTAATTCACTACTTTTTTCAAAAAAGCTTTAATTAGCAAACGATTTGGAGCAATACCAGAAGTAATAATTGATTTTTTAGCGTTAGTTTCTTCTGTATTTAAAGTAGAATTTGGATCTTGTTTAGTTCCCATAAACCATTGAGCGAATTCTAAATTAGAAGCAGCTCTTGAACTTTCAATTTTCTCAGATGTAGCAGTACCATTCGCTTTAATTTCGATAGTTGAAACTTTTGCAGCTTGGCTATATCCTGAAAATGAACACATAGCGAATACTACAAAAATAACTATTGAAATTAAGTTATTATTATTTCTATTTGCATTTGAATTGTTCATGGCTTTGTTCCTTTATTATTATGAAACAAATCTATTACAATAGAAATGTAGTAAAAAAAATTTCCGACAAACTACCCTAAAACTCGTTTAGCTACTGAAAAGTAAAAATGAAATAGAGATAAAAAAAGGCTTTCAAAAGAAAGCCTCTACATCTTAAGCCTGACCAGCAGGTCCAAAATTCAATGGAATTGGTGTTGGTTCCGTATCTTTTATCTCACCGTGCATATGCTCAAAACGGTTAATATTATCTCCTAATGCTTTTAATAAACGCTTAGCATGTTGCGGTGTTAAAACTATTCTTGACTTCACTTTAGCCTTTGGTACACCAGGCATAATGCTCACAAAATCCAAAACGAATTCTGAAGGTGAATGATTTATAATCGCAAGATTAGAATAAATTCCTTCAGCTGTTTTTTCGTCTAGTTCAATATTAATTTGTTCTTGTTGTTCTTTCATGTCAGATCTTTTTATAAAGTTAAAAGTAAAAAAAAATAGAAAGACTACACGAGGTAATCTTTCTATTTTTATTGAAAAGATATTATTTATTAATAAATATATTCTTCTTTGTTTGCCATCATATCGTTGTAATCTTCTTTAGAACCTACAATAGCATTATCGTACTCTCTCATACCTGTACCAGCAGGGATTCTGTGTCCTACGATAACATTCTCTTTTAATCCTTCTAAAAGATCCACTTTACCTGCAACAGCAGCCTCGTTCAATACTTTTGTTGTTTCCTGGAACGAAGCAGCAGAGATAAACGATTTCGTTTGAAGCGAAGCTCTTGTAATACCTTGTAATATTGGAGTTGCAGTAGCTGTAACTACATCACGAGCAATTACTAAGTTTTTATCAGAACGTTTCAATAAAGAGTTCTCGTCTCTCAATTGACGTGGCGTTACAATTTGACCTTCTTTTAAGTTAGAAGAATCTCCTGCATTTTCAACCACTTTCATACCATACAATTTATCGTTTTCAAGGATGAAATCTTTTGTATGAATCAATTGATCTTCTAAGAACAATGTATCTCCCGGATCCTGAACTTGTACTTTACGCATCATTTGACGGATAACCACCTCAAAGTGTTTATCGTTGATTTTTACCCCTTGCAGACGGTAAACCTCTTGAATTTCGTTTACCAAGTACTGTTGAACAGCAGATGGACCTTGAATTCTTAAGATATCGTCTGGAGTAATCGCACCGTCAGATAATGGAGAACCAGCTCTTACGAAGTCATTCTCCTGAACAAGAATTTGACTTGATAATTTCACTAAGTATTTCTTGATTTCACCAAATTTAGATTCGATGATAATCTCACGGTTACCACGTTTGATTTTACCAAAAGAAACAACTCCGTCAATTTCAGAAACCACAGCTGGGTTAGAAGGATTACGAGCCTCAAGAAGCTCAGTAATTCTTGGTAAACCTCCCGTGATATCCCCAGATTTAGAAGAACGACGAGGAATTTTAACTAATACTTTACCAGCTTTAATTTTCTCACCATTTTCTACCATAAGGTGTGCACCTACCGGTAAGTTGTAAGAACGGATTAATTCACCATCATTACCATAAACTAATAAAGTAGGAATTAATTTTTTATTTCTAGCCTCAGAGATTACTTTTTCCTGGAATCCTGTTTGCTCATCGATTTCAACCATGAACGTTTGTCCTTGCTCTAAATCTTCGTAAGCAATTTTTCCTGTAAATTCAGAAACAATTACCCCGTTATATGGATCCCATTTACAGATAACCTCTCCTTTTCCAATAGAATCTCCGTCTTTCACGAAAATACTAGATCCGTAAGGAATGTTATGTGTATTTAAAACAATACCTGTTTTCTCATCAACCAATTTCAATTCAGTAGAACGTGAAATAACGATATCCACTTCATTTCCTTCGTTATCTTCTCCTTTAACTGTTTTCAAGTCTTCTACTTCAAGTCTTCCTGGGAATTTAGCAATGATGCTAGACTCTTCAGAAATTCCTCCAGCAACCCCTCCAACGTGGAACGTACGAAGTGTTAACTGTGTACCAGGCTCTCCAATTGACTGTGCAGCAATTACACCTACAGCCTCACCTCTTTGAGTCATTTTTCCGGTAGCTAGATTACGTCCGTAACACTTAGCACAAATACCTTTTAATGCCTCACAAGTTAATGGAGAACGTACTTCAACACTTTCTAATGGTGAAGCCTCGATAGCTTTAACCACTGATTCAGTGATTTGCTCACCTGAAGCAACAATTACTTCATTAGTTAATGGATTAATTACATCTTGTAATGCAACACGTCCTAAGATTCTTTCTCCTAATGATTCAACGATTTCTTCGTTCTTTTTCAATGCAGAAACTTCAACACCTCTAAGAGTACCACAATCCTCGATGTTAACAATAACATCCTGAGAAACGTCATGTAAACGACGAGTTAAGTAACCAGCATCGGCAGTTTTAAGAGCCGTATCCGCAAGACCTTTACGAGCACCGTGAGTAGAGATAAAGTACTCAAGGATCGAAAGACCTTCCTTAAAGTTAGAAAGAATCGGGTTTTCAATAATTTCACCACCACCAGCAGTCGATTTTTTAGGCTTAGCCATCAAACCACGCATACCAGTTAACTGACGAATCTGTTCTTTAGATCCACGAGCTCCAGAATCAAGCATCATATACACAGAGTTGAATCCTTGTTGGTCTTCTCTAATGTTTTTCATTGCTAACTCTGTCAATTGAGCATTTGCAGAAGTCCATACGTCAATTACCTGGTTATAACGTTCGTTATTAGTAATAAGACCCATGTTATAGTTCATAGAAATTCCTTCTACCTGCTCTCTTGCATCAGCAATCAATTGTGTTTTTTGCTCTGGAATTCTAATATCACCTAATGAGAATGATAATCCTCCGCGGAATGCGAATTTATATCCCATATCTTTCATATTATCCAAGAAAGCAGCCGTTTCAGGCACACTTGTTGAATTTAATACGTGACCGATAATATCTCTTAAGTTTTTCTTAGTTAATACCTCATTGATATATCCTGCCGCTGGAGGTACTACTTCGTTAAATAATACACGTCCTGCAGTTGTTTGGATAATTTTGTATACTAATTCTCCTTCTTCATTCAAATCTTTTGCTCTAATTTTCACACGAGCATTCAATTCTAATCTTCCTTCATTCAATGCAATGTTTACTTCCTCAGCAGAGTAGAAAGTTAAACCTTCTCCTAAGATTTTTTTCTCTGGAGTAGACAAACGCTCTTTGGTCATATAATAAAGACCCAAAACCATGTCCTGAGATGGTACCGTAATAGGTGCACCATTAGCAGGGTTCAAGATATTGTGAGAAGCAAGCATTAATAATTGCGCTTCAAGGATTGCTTCTGGTCCTAATGGTAAGTGAACCGCCATCTGGTCACCATCGAAATCGGCGTTGAATGCCGTACACGTTAATGGGTGTAATTGGATAGCTTTTCCTTCAATTAATTTTGGTTGGAAAGCCTGAATACCCAAACGGTGCAACGTAGGAGCACGGTTCAGTAATACTGGGTGTCCTTTGATTACATTTTCAAGAATATCCCAAACTACCGGCTCTTTTTTATCGATGATCTTTTTAGCCGACTTAACAGTTTTTACAATACCTCTTTCAATCAATTTGCGGATTACGAAAGGTTTGTATAACTCAGCAGCCATATCTTTTGGAAGACCACACTCATACATTTTCAACTCAGGTCCAACAACAATTACCGAACGAGCAGAATAATCCACACGTTTACCAAGTAAGTTTTGACGGAAACGTCCTTGTTTACCTTTTAAGGAATCAGATAATGATTTCAAAGGTCTGTTTGATTCTGTTTTAACAGCAGAAGCTTTACGAGTGTTATCAAATAATGAATCTACCGATTCCTGTAACATACGTTTTTCATTTCTCAAGATTACTTCAGGAGCTTTAATCTCCATTAATCTTTTCAAACGGTTGTTACGGATAATTACACGACGATATAAATCATTTAAATCTGAAGTTGCAAAACGACCTCCATCAAGTGGCACTAACGGACGTAATTCTGGTGGAATAACAGGAACCACTTTCATAATCATCCATTCCGGACGGTTTTCGCGGTTTTCGTTAGACTCACGGAATGACTCAACAACTTGTAATCTTTTTAAAGCTTCAGTTTTACGTTGTTTAGACGTTTCGTTGTTAGCGCTGTGTCTTAGCTCATAAGATAAAGCATCTAAGTCAATACGAGCTAACAAATCCATAATACACTCTGCTCCCATTTTGGCAACAAATTTATTTGGATCAAAATCATCTAAATATTGATTATCCTGTGGAAGAGTATCTAAAATATTCAAATATTCTTCTTCAGTTAAGAAATCTAATCTTTGTAATGATTCACCATCAGCATTTTTAGCAATACCTGGTTGAATTACCACATATCTTTCATAATAGATAATCATATCTAATTTCTTAGACGGAAGACCTAGAATGTATCCAATTTTATTTGGAAGAGAACGGAAATACCAAATGTGAGCAATTGGCACCACCAAGTTGATGTGTCCAACTCTATCTCTACGCACTTTTTTCTCCGTAACTTCAACCCCACAACGGTCACAAATGATTCCTTTATAACGGATTCTTTTGTATTTACCACAAGCACATTCAAAATCTTTTACAGGACCGAAAATACGCTCACAGAAAAGACCGTCACGTTCTGGTTTGTGCGTTCTATAATTGATAGTTTCCGGCTTCAACACCTCACCTCTTGATTCTTTCAAGATTGATTCAGGAGAAGCTAATCCTATCGAAATTTTGTCAAACCTTTTTACTTGGTTTTTCTCTTTATTGTTTCTATTATTCATCATAGTTTTTACTATTGATTTATTTGCAATTAAAAATTGATTTTGGTCTTTAAGTTTAAAAACCACTACCTCGAATTACTTCTCTAAACTTTAATTCTTCATTAAAGTGCTAGTTATAAAACCAAACGGTTCTATAAAAAATCGGAACGGTTTACGGGTATAAATCTTGAAAACTAATTTAAAAGCGTTTAGTGTTTGATTGCATTTCTGCAACCAAACACTATTCACTGAATACTATTCTTCTAATCTAATGTCTAATCCAAGACCTTTCAATTCATGCATCAATACATTGAATGATTCTGGCAATCCTGGTTCTGGCATTGTTTCACCTTTTACGATAGCCTCGTAAGTTTTAGCTCTACCAATTACGTCATCAGACTTCACAGTTAAGATTTCTCTAAGTGTACTAGAAGCACCATAAGCCTCAAGTGCCCAAACCTCCATCTCTCCAAAACGCTGACCTCCAAATTGAGCCTTACCTCCAAGTGGTTGTTGTGTAATCAACGAGTATGGACCGATAGAACGTGCGTGCATCTTATCATCAACCATGTGTCCTAATTTCAACATATAGATAACACCTACAGTTGCTGGTTGGTGGAAACGCTCACCAGTACCTCCGTCATATAAATAAGTATGCCCGAATCTTGGAATTCCAGCTTCATCAGTTAAAGCATTAATCTGATCTAAAGTTGCACCGTCAAAAATTGGAGTAGCATATTTTCTACCTAATTTTTGTCCAGCCCATCCAAGAACCGTTTCGTAAATCTGACCAATGTTCATACGTGAAGGTACCCCAAGAGGGTTCAATACGATATCAACTGGTGTTCCGTCTTCCAAGAAAGGCATATCTTCATGACGAACAATACGAGCAACGATACCTTTGTTACCGTGACGTCCTGCCATCTTATCCCCTACTTTCAACTTACGTTTCTTAGCAATGTAAACTTTAGCTAATTTCAAGATTCCTGATGGTAATTCATCCCCAACAGTAATCGTGAATTTCTCTCTTCTTAAAGCTCCTTGTAAATCGTTCAACTTAATTTTATAGTTATGAATCAAATCATTAACTAATTTATTAGTTGCATCATCAGCTACCCATTGACCTTTGCTTAAGTGAGCAAAATCTTCAACAGCGTAAAGCATTTTTTGAGTATATTTTTTACCTTTTGGTAAAACTTCTTCACCCAAATCGTTCATTACACCTTGTGATGTTTTTCCGTTTACGATTAAGAAAAGTTTCTCAATTAATCTATCTTTTAATTCTGTAAATTTAACTTCGAACTCCATTTCCAATGCTCCTAAAGCATCTTTATCCTGAGTACGTTTACGTTTGTCTTTTACAGCTCTTGCAAATAATTTTTTGTCTAAAACTACACCATGTAAAGATGGAGAAGCTTTCAACGAAGCATCTTTTACATCACCAGCTTTATCACCGAAGATTGCTCTTAACAATTTCTCTTCAGGAGTTGGATCAGATTCTCCTTTAGGCGTAATTTTTCCGATAAGAATATCACCAGGTTTTACCTCTGCACCAATTCTAATCATACCGTTTTCATCTAAGTCTTTAGTAGCCTCTTCAGAAACGTTTGGAATATCATTCGTTAATTCTTCATTACCTAATTTAGTATCTCTTACCTCTAAAGAATAATCGTCAACGTGTATAGATGTAAAGATATCATCACGAACAACTTTCTCAGAAATTACAATCGCATCCTCGAAGTTGTACCCTTTCCATGGCATGAACGCAACTTTTAAGTTTCTACCTAAAGCTAATTCTCCATTTTGAGTAGCATAACCTTCTGATAATACTTGTCCAGGAATTACTCTATCACCTTTTCTTACGATAGGTTTCAAGTTAATACTTGTTCCTTGATTTGTTTTTCTGAATTTTATTAAGTTATATGTTTTCTCATCAGCATCAAAACTTACCATTCTTTCTTCTTCAGAACGATCGTATTTGATAGTAATGATATTAGCATCAACATATTCTACAGTACCGTGTCCTTCAGCGTTTATCAACACTCTGGAATCAGAGGCAACCTGACGCTCTAAACCTGTACCTACAATTGGAGCTTCAGGACGAATCAATGGAACGGCCTGACGCATCATGTTCGATCCCATCAACGCACGGTTCGCATCATCATGCTCCAAGAAAGGAATCAAAGATGCTGAAATCGATGCAATTTGGTTAGGAGCAACGTCGGTATAATGTACCGCAGCAGGTTCAACAACAGGGAAATCTCCTTCTTCACGAGCAATAACATTGCTAGCAGTGATTTTTCCATTATCATCCATTTCAATGTTTGCTTGCGCAATCATTTTTCCTTCTTCTTCTTCAGCACTTAAATAAGTTGGTTCAGAAACTAAATCAACAACTCCATCAGCAACTTTACGATAAGGAGTTTCAATGAATCCCATTCCGTTTACTTTAGCATAAACTCCAAGAGAAGAAATCAAACCAATGTTTGGTCCCTCAGGAGTTTCAATAGGACATAAACGTCCGTAGTGCGTGTAGTGAACGTCACGAACCTCAAATCCGGCTCTTTCTCTCGAAAGTCCACCTGGTCCAAGTGCAGATAATCTTCTTTTGTGTGTAATCTCAGCTAATGGATTCGTTTGATCCATAAATTGAGATAACTGGTTCGTACCAAAGAAAGAGTTGATAACTGATGATAATGTTTTAGCATTAATCAAATCAATTGGTGTAAACACCTCGTTATCTCTAACGTTCATTCTCTCACGAATAGTTCTAGCCATACGTGCTAAACCAACACCGAATTGTTGAGACAATTGTTCTCCAACTGTTCTCACACGACGGTTTGATAAGTGGTCAATATCATCGATATCCGCTTTAGCGTTAATCAACTCAATTAAATACTTAACGATAGTAATGATATCTTCTTTGGTCAAAACTTGTTTGTCCATTGGGATATCAAGATTTAATTTTTTGTTCATTCTGTAACGACCTACTTCACCTAAGTTGTAACGTTGGTCAGAGAAGAACAATTTATCTATAATACCACGAGCAGTTTCCTCATCAGGCGGTTCAGCGTTACGCAACTGACGGTAGATGTGCTCTACAGCTTCTTTTTCAGAGTTTGTTGGGTCTTTTTGTAATGTATTGTGGATAATTGCATAATCAGCTTGATTAGCATCCTCTTTATGTAACAAAATAGACTTAACATTAGATTCGATGATCTCTTCCACATTATCTTTGTCAATAATAGTGTCACGATCAAGGATAATCTCGTTACGTTCGATAGAAACTACCTCACCAGTATCTTCATCAACGAAATCCTCATGCCATGTATTCAATACACGTGCAGCCAATTTTCTACCAATATATTTTTTAAGTCCTGTTTTAGAAACTTTAATTTCTTCTGCTAAGTCGAAAATTTCAAGAATATCCTTATCTCTTTCGAAACCAATAGCACGGAATAAAGTGGTTACAGGTAATTTTTTCTTTCTATCGATATAAGCATACATAACGCTATTGATATCAGTAGAAAATTCAATCCAGGATCCTTTAAAAGGAATTACTCTGGCAGAATATAATTTTGTTCCATTTGCGTGGAATGATTGTCCGAAGAAAACTCCAGGAGATCTGTGAAGCTGAGAAACAACAACACGCTCAGCACCATTAATAACGAAAGTTCCGCTAGGAGTCATGTAAGGAATGGTACCTAAGTATACATCCTGAACAATAGTTTCGAAATCTTCGTGCTCTGGGTCAGTACAATATAGTTTTAACCTTGCTTTTAAAGGTACACTATGAGTTAAACCTCTCTCAATACATTCTTGAATTGTGTAACGTGGTGGATCAACAAAATAATCCAGAAACTCCAATACAAAGTTATTTCTTGTATCTGTAATTGGAAAGTTTTCCATGAAGGTGTTGTATAAACCTTCGTTGCCTCTTTCGTCAGATTTAGTTTCTAATTGAAAAAAATCTTGAAAAGATTTTACCTGAACATCCAAAAAATCCGGATACTGAGGTATGTTTTTTGTAGAGGCAAAATTCAATCTTTCAGTCTGATTTGTTATCATCAATGGACAAAATTTTGATTAAAAAAAAGTAGTTTTTGTTTGTGTAAAAACACATTGTTTAATGGATACTTTCTTTTTTATAATCAACACATCTTTAAAAATAATCCAAGTACCAGCCTATTTTTTTTCTTCGTGTTGATCAAAAACTTTTTCGTATTTATAAACGAATATTTATAATAAAATTGGAACTATTTCATTATACGAAAAATGGTTTAGGCTTGAGTGGTTAAACTCAAGACCTAAACCTTGTTCTTAAAACTGTTTAAACTTATTTAAGCTCAACTACAGCTCCAGCTTCTTCTAAAGATTTTTTAAGACCTTCAGCCTCTTCTTTAGAAACACCTTCTTTAACGTTAGATGGAGCACCGTCTACTACGTCTTTAGCTTCTTTAAGACCTAAACCAGTTAATTCTTTAACTAATTTAACTACTGCTAATTTAGAAGCACCAGCCTCTTTCAATACAACAGTAAATTCAGTTTGCTCTTCAACAGCAGCACCACCGTCAGCACCACCAGCTACAACTACAGCAGCAGCTGCAGGCTCGATACCATACTCATCTTTTAATATTGTTGCTAATTCGTTAACTTCTTTAACTGTTAAGTTAACTAATTGTTCTGCGAATTGTTTCAAATCTGCCATTTTTTCTATCTTTTAAAATGATTTGTAAAAATTATAATTTATTTATTGTGCGCAATTTTATAAACAGAGCGCAAACTCTGTTTGATTATGCTTCTGTTTCTTCTCCCGCAAACTGGTTTTGAAGAGCAGAAATAATTCTTTGAGCTGGAGATTGTAATAATCCAATGATTTCTCCAATAAGTTCTTCTTTAGATTTGATAGTAGCTAAAGCATCTAATTGCTCATCACCAATATAAATCTCAGAATTAATATAAGCTCCTTTTAAAACAGGTTTTGCTGCTTTCTTTCTGAATTCTTTAATAATTTTTCCAGGAGCATTAGCAACATCTGCAATAAGAATAGCGCTGTTACCAGTCAATACTGAAGGTAAATCACCATAATCATTTTCAGAAGCTTCCATTGCTTTAGCAAGCAAAGTGTTCTTTACAACTTCTAATTTAATACCAGCTTTAAAACAAGCTCTTCTTAAGTTTGAAGTTGATTCTGCATCAAGTCCAGAAATATCAGATACATAAATAATATTAGTACCAGCTAACTGTGCAGTTAAATTTTCAATCGCGATTGATTTTTCTTCTCTAGTCATACTAAAAATTTTTAACTACCAATTATACTGCTTTTGGGTCTAATGCAATAGCAGGACTCATTGTGCTTGTAAGGTGAATACCCTTAATATAGGTACCTTTAGCAGCAGTTGGCTTAAGTTTGATTAATGTTTGAATAATTTCGTGTGCGTTCTCAACGATTTGCTCAGCTCCAAAAGAAACTTTACCAATTCCTGCATGCACGATACCAGTTTTATCAACTTTAAAGTCAATTTTACCAGCTTTAACCTCTGCTACAGCTTTAGCAACATCCATAGTTACTGTACCTGTTTTAGGGTTAGGCATTAAACCTCTAGGTCCTAAAATACGACCTAATGGACCTAATTTACCCATAACAGCTGGCATAGTGATGATAACATCTACATCTGTCCAACCATCTTTAATTTTTTGTAAGTAATCATCAAGACCTACGTAATCAGCACCAGCTTCTTTAGCTTCAGCTTCTTTATCAGGAGTAACTAATGCTAATACTTTTACATCTTTTCCAGTTCCATGAGGTAAAGTTACTACACCTCTCACCATTTGATTCGCTTTTCTTGGATCAACTCCTAAACGTACTGCGATATCAACAGACTCATCAAATTTTGCAGAAGCAACCACTTTAATTAATGCAGCAGCATCTTTTAAAGAGTATAATTTGTTCTTTTCAATTTTTGAAGCAGCCTCTTTTTGCTTTTTTGTCAATTTTGCCATGTCTTTCTCTTAATTAAAAAGGAGCGTCTCCTGATACAGTTATACCCATAGATCTAGCTGTTCCAGCAACCATACTCATAGCTTTCTCGATTGTAAAAGCATTTAAGTCTGGCATTTTGTCTTCAGCAATAGCTCTAATTTGTTCCCAAGTAACGCTAGCTACTTTTTTACGATTAGGCTCACCTGAACCAGATTTTAGCTTTGCAGCTTCCAATAACTGAACTGCTGCAGGAGGAGTCTTAACAACAAAATCGAATGATTTGTCTTTATACACAGTAATTTGTACTGGGCATATTTTGCCAGGTTTATCTTGTGTTCTAGCATTAAATTGCTTACAGAACTCCATGATGTTAACCCCAGCAGCTCCTAAAGCAGGTCCAACCGGTGGCGACGGATTCGCAGCACCTCCCTTAACTTGTAGTTTAACTACCTTACTAATTTCTTTAGCCATTTTTTAAAAAATTTAACACAACAATTTACGGAAGCAATTGAAGTGATTATTATAGTGTAACGAAAATTATACTTTTTCAACTTGCATAAAACTCAACTCTAATGGTGTCTTTCTACCGAAAATTTTAACCATAACCTCAAGTTTACGCTTTTCTTCATTAATTTTTTCAACTGAACCATTGAAACCATTAAAAGGCCCATCAATAACCTTAACTGTTTCACCCAAGCTGAATGGTATCGCTTTATTATCTGTGTTGACAGCTAATTCATCTACTTTACCTAGCATTCTATTAACTTCAGAAAGTCTAAGAGGAACAGGCTCCCCTCCTTTAGTCTCACCTAAGAAACCAATAACACTTGTTACCGATTTAATAATATGAGGTATTTCTCCAATTAAATTAGCCTCTATCATAACATAGCCAGGAAAATATACTTTCTCCTTAACTAGCTTCTTACCATCTTTTACTGATACTACTTTCTCTGTAGGAACAAGAACTTGAGACACATAATCAGACATCCCTAATCTAGCGATTTCTGTTTCTATATATGCCTTAACTTTATTTTCCTGTCCACTTACTGCACGAACTACGTACCATTTTTTAACATTATTATCTGCCATAATAAAAAACTACGCTTTTAACCAGTTAAAAAATCCTTCCAATGCATTTGCAAAAAACTCATCCACTCCCCAAGTAGCTAAAGCAAATAGTACCGAAAAAACAGCCACAATAATTGTTAGACTTTGCACCTCAGCCCATTCTGGCCAAGTTACATTTGACTTCAATTCTTCAAATGCTTCTGATATGTAATTAACAATTTTTGCCATTATGATATTTTTTTTTTGCACGGGCGGAGGGATTCGAACCCCCATCAACGGTTTTGGAGACCGCTATTCTACCCTTGAACTACGCCCGTATAAAAACCAGTGTCGGTTTAAAACGACACTGGTTTTAAATTTATTTATAGAATAATTACTCTACGATTTCAGTTACCTGACCAGCACCTACTGTTCTACCTCCTTCACGGATAGCAAAACGTAAACCTACGTTCATAGCGATTGGACTTAACAACTCAACATTGATAGTTAAGTTATCCCCTGGCATAACCATCTCTACTCCTTCTGGTAAAGTAATAACTCCTGTTACGTCAGTTGTACGTACGTAGAACTGTGGACGGTAGTTATTATGGAATGGAGTGTGACGTCCACCTTCTTCTTTTTTCAAGATATAAACCTCAGCTTTGAATTTTTTGTGTGGCTTAACAGATCCTGGCTTGATGATAACCATACCACGTTTGATATCAGCTTTATCAATACCTCTTAACAATAAACCTACGTTATCTCCAGCTTCACCTCTATCAAGGATTTTACGGAACATCTCAACTCCAGTGATTGTAGAAGTTAATTTCTCAGCTCCCATACCGATGATCTCAACAGGATCTCCAGTATTAGCAACTCCAGTTTCGATACGACCTGTAGCAACAGTTCCACGACCTGTAATTGTAAATACGTCCTCAACTGGCATCAAGAATGGTTTGTTAACATCACGCTCTGGCTCTTCGATCCAAGCATCAACAGCTTCCATTAATTCGATAATTTTAGGTACCCAGTTTGGATCATTGTTCAATCCTCCTAAAGCAGATCCTTGGATTACAGGACAGTTATCTCCATCATACTCATAGAAAGATAATAAATCTCTGATTTCCATTTCAACTAACTCTAACAACTCAGCATCGTCAACCATATCCACTTTGTTCATGAAAACAACGATACGTGGAATACCTACCTGACGTCCTAAAAGGATGTGCTCACGAGTTTGTGGCATTGGACCATCTGTAGCAGCAACTACTAAGATAGCACCGTCCATTTGAGCAGCTCCAGTAACCATGTTCTTAACGTAATCCGCGTGACCTGGACAGTCAACGTGAGCGTAGTGACGGTTAGCTGTTTCATACTCTACGTGAGATGTATTAATAGTAATACCTCTTTCTTTCTCTTCTGGAGCGTTATCGATTTGATCAAAAGACTTTGCTTGACAGTATCCTGCATCAGATAATACCTTAGTGATTGCAGCAGTCAAAGTAGTCTTTCCGTGATCTACGTGTCCGATAGTACCAATATTTAAGTGTGGTTTCGAACGATTAAAACTTTCTTTTGCCATTTTACTTAATTTTTAATCTTAGTTATATATTAATTTCAATTTCCTACTTAATTGAGCCAATGACGGGATTTGAACCCGTGACCTCTTCCTTACCAAGGAAGCACTCTACCCCTGAGCTACACCGGCAGAGAGTTCTGATTTCAGACTTTTGAATTCAGATTTCTAATTTTTAAATCAAAAACCTAAAATCCAAAATCCAAACTTCTTTTTTTTGTGGGAAGAGCAGGATTCGAACCTGCGAAGGTTACCCAACGGATTTACAGTCCGTCCTCGTTGGCCGCTTGAGTATCTTCCCTAACCTTATTACAATATTTCAAAAAGAGCCGATAGAGGGACTCGAACCCACGACCTGCTGATTACAAATCAGCTGCTCTAGCCAGCTGAGCTACATCGGCTTTTACAATAAAAAAAGTCCGCTATTTCTAACGGACTGCAAATGTATAGATTTTATCTCTCAATCAAAACATTTTTTGAAAAAATTTTAAATTATATATGCGCTCTTATTTTTTCTTTTCTTTTTACTAGCAAACGCTCTAGTGATTCCGCCGACAATTCCACCGCTTCCTCAAAAGTCTTACACTGTTTTTTCACAAGGAAATCATCTCCAGGTACATTAATTTTGACCTCTACAATTTTATTTTCTTTTTCACTGGTTTTTTCCACCTTTAAATAAACATCTGAAGAAACAACCTTATCATAATACTTTTCTAATTTATCCATTCTTCCTTGAACAAAATTCACTAGCTTTCCATCAACATTAAAGTTAACAGCATGAACATTTACCTTCATAATCAAAATTTTTATGGTTAAACTTTAGAGTCATCATTCCCTCTGGGATGTGCACCAACATATATTTTTTTCAACTCCAATAAACTATTATGAGTATAAACCTGCGTTGAAGCCAAACTAGAATGCCCTAACAACTCTTTTACTGAATTCAAATCAGCTCCGTTATTTAATAAATGAGTTGCAAATGTATGCCGAAGCATATGCGGACTTCTTTTTACCTTTTCGGAGACTTTACTAAAATAAGAATTTATTAATCGATACACAAAAGTTTCATTTAATTTTAACCCTTTTTCCGTTAAAAAAAAATAACCTGCATCCTCAATTCTTTGCAAACCCTCTCTCTCCTTAATATACAACCGCATCTGATCAAGAACAATATCCAACACTGGAATAACACGCTCTTTATTTCTTTTCCCTAAAACTTTAATAGTTTTAGAAGAAAAATCTACTGCATCCAATTGTAGATTAATCAATTCAGCTCTCCTAACACCTGTTGAATACAATAATTCCACCAACAACTTATCCCTCACAGCCGAAAAACCATCTTCTTTTTGAATAATTTCCAAAACCTGCTCTAACTCTTTTTCAGAAAAAGGAATCTGCACTTTTTTAGAAACCTTCAAAGCACGATGCTTCAACAAAGGACTAACTTCAATTTGTTTAATTTTTAAAAGAAATTTATAGAAAGCTTTTAACGAAGCCACCTTTCTATTCACCGAAAGAGTAGACAAACCCGATTCCACCAAAAACACCAACCAAGAGCGAATTTGAACATACTCCACCCCACTTATATCTTGCTGCTCAAAATTCACCAAATTATATTGCTGAAATTCAGAAACATCTTTAACATAAGCTCCAACCGTATGAAGAGAATATTTTTTCTCTTTTTGCAAATAATCCGCAAAGGCATCCAAATTTATAACCATAAAAAAAACCGTTAGCATCAAATTTATAAAAAATCTGACCACTAACGGTTATTATTTGTTTCAAAAAGTAACTACTAACTCTCTAAGCTGTCTTTCAAACTTTGGATATAAGCCGCTTTTTGGAATTTCATTCTGTTTTTAACAGACGGTTTAATGAAAGCTGTACGTGCTCTTAATTGACGAACTGTTCCAGTTTTATCAAATTTTCTTTTATAGCGCTTTAATGCTCTATCGATATTTTCTCCGTCTTTAATTGGTATAATTAACATAATTTTGACACCTCCTCTCGTTAAGGCTGCAAAAGTATAAATTAATTATGAATTATTAGTTATTAATTCTAAATTATTTTAAAAGAATATAGAGACAAGAAAAAAGAGAATAGACTAAAAGCATTCTGCTTTCTAAAATTATCCTTTCAACAAATTTCTTGAAATTACCACTTTTTGAATTTCAGTAGTTCCTTCTCCTATCGTACATAATTTAGCATCACGATAAAATTTTTCAACAGGAAAATCTTTGGTAAAACCATACCCCCCATGAATCTGAACTGCCTCACTTGCTACTTTTACACAAACCTCAGAAGCATACATCTTAGCCATGGCTCCCGCCGTAGTTACCGGACGATGTTGTTCTTTCAAGAAAGCTGCCTTATGCAACAACAATTCAGAAGCCTCAATTTCAGTAGCCATATCTACTAATTTAAAAGACACTCCTTGAAATTCCGAAATTGGTTTACCAAACTGATATCTTTCTTTAGAATATTTCAATGCTGCTTCATAAGCTCCTTTGGCAATACCTAATGACAATGCTCCAATCGAAATACGGCCACCATCCAAAATTTTCATTGCTTGTATGAATCCTTCACCAACCTCTCCCAAACGATTTGCATCCGGTATACGACAATTATCAAAAATTAATTCAGCCGTTTCACTGGCGCGCATTCCTAATTTATTTTCTTTTTTTCCGGAAGTAAATCCCGGTGTTCCTTTTTCAAAAACAAAAGCAGTCATCCCACGAGAATCTCCTTTTTCACCAGTACGAACAATCACCACGGCAATATCCCCAGAAATAGCATGTGTTATAAAATTCTTAGCTCCATTAACAATCCAATAATCCCCATCTTTTTTTGCCGTTGTATTCATACCAGCAGCATCCGAACCTGTATTATGTTCTGTTAAACCCCAAGCACCAATATGTTCCCCCGAAGCTAATTTTGGAATCCATTTCTTTTTTTGCTCTTCATTACCAAAAGTCAAAATATGATTCGTACACAAAGAATTATGTGCCGCTACCGATAAACCTATAGAAGGATCTACTTTAGATATTTCTTCAACAATCGTTATATATTCATGATACCCTAATCCAGAACCACCAAGTTCTTCAGGAACTAAAATCCCCATAAACCCCATTGCACCCAGCTCTCTAAAAAGCTCAACCGGAAATAGCTGCGCCTCATCCCATTCCATTATATGAGGTCTAATATTTTTTTCAGCAAAATCTCTTATAGATTCTGCAATCATATTTTGTGTTTCGCTATTATCAAAATGCATCATTATGGCTTATTTTTTTAAAAGTTCAAATATAAACCAATTATACTTTCTTTATCAACTGGAAATCCTTTAATTTTTCTTAAATCTCCTGCATTCTTAATATCTCCATTCATACTCCTGTAAATAACGATTTCTCTGGCTAGATTATACTTAAAATAAGGGAACTGAGCCAGTTCTTTAATGGAAGCATTATTAATATCGATTTTTTTGATATTCGAAAGTGACCCCACTTTAAATCCCGAATTCAAACGACCTACAACTTCTGGTGACAAACCCCAAACATCATTCATTTGTTCCATAGAAACAAAACCTCCCAAACTTTCTTTCAATTTTAATATTCGAGTTGAAATAGCTTCTCCTATCCCGTAAATTTTTATTAAATCTTCCTGAGTTGCTTGATTAATATCTTTAACAATTAACTTTTCTTTCTTCGAATAATGATCAAACTTATTATTCGAAAAAGCAATTGGTTTAAATTCTTTTTTGTGCTTTACCCAATCCGGAAATTTAAAATAAGGAGCAATACGATTCAACAAAGAATCAGAAACACCAGTCACCATCTGAAACTCTTTGGCTGAATTCACATATTTATTTTCTTTTCTAAAAGCATGCAACCGATCTATCTCCGCTACCGACATTCCTAATTGATAACCTTTATAATCCGAAATAAAATTAGGATTAAACGGATACATTTCCCGAATTCGATTTTTCAGATTGTTTTCCATTGAATCCATTTGAGATTCTAACGCAAGCCATTGCTGCTTTTCAGGATTTTTCTTAGAAACCAAACTAAAATCGCAAAAGAAATAAAGTATTTGCAACACAATAATTATAAAAAGCAACAAAAAAACTCCCTTTTGCTGATCTTTAGTAAATTTAAAATTGTTACTAATCATTTTTAAATCCATTTGTATCTATCAAATATTATTCTGAATAAATATAAAAAATAAACCTATTAAAAATTAATTATACACAAAGAAAACCCAAACAAAAAACCAATTTAACACTAATACTACAACTTAAACCCAAAGTCATTGTTTTTTTCATAAAAAACAATACTTTTGACGAGAAACAACATCAAAACTCAAAACCATGTCTATTTGGAACAAGAAACCACTAGTTAAACTTATGGCTGAAGCTGAAGATTCAGAAAAGGGATTAAAACGAACTCTTACAGCCTGGTCATTAATTGCCTTAGGAATCGGCGCTATTATTGGAGCGGGATTATTTGTAAGAACAGCAACAGCAGCGGCACAAAGTGCTGGCCCCTCTGTTACGCTTGGCTTCGTAGTCGCAGCAATAGGTTGTGCTTTGGCAGGACTTTGCTATGCCGAATTATCTTCTTCTATACCCATTTCCGGAAGTGCCTATACCTATACTTATGCAACAATGGGTGAATTTCTAGCTTGGATTATTGGTTGGGACTTAATTTTAGAATATGCTGTAGGAGCTGCTACAGTAGGGATTGCATGGAGTGAATACCTCAATGATTTGTTAGTCAACATCCTTCACACAAACCCCATCCCTTTTGAATTTTCACATTCACCGTTTCAAACCTCCCCAGATGGTCTTCATCATGGAATCATTAACTTACCCGCATTATTTATAGTATCCATTATCAGTTTACTACTAATTAAGGGTATTCAGGAATCGGCCTTTGTTAATGGATTAATAGTTATTCTTAAAACGGCTATTGTAATCCTTATAATATTTATTGGATGGAAATTCATAAACCCTGTCAACCACACTCCTTATATCCCTCAAAGTTCTGTTTTTACTGATGAACATGGAATAGACCATTCTTTTGGAGGAATTATGGGGATTCTTGGTGCAGCCGGAACTGTTTTCTTTGCTTTCATTGGGTTTGATGCAGTAAGTACAGCTGCTCAGGAAACAAAAAATCCAAAAACAGCAATGCCTATTGGAATCTTAGGATCATTAGCCATTTGTACCATATTATATATTCTTTTTGCGCACGTACTTACAGGTGTTGCTACAGTAGAAGATTTTAGAACCGGTGGAAAAGAAGCTTCAGTAGCATTTGCCATCAACAAATACATGATAGGCTATGAATGGCTTGGAGAATTTGTTACCATCGCAATTTTAGCAGGTTTCTCTTCAGTAATCTTGGTATTACTTTTAGGTCAATCCAGAGTTTTTTATGCTATGGGTAGAGACGGTTTGTTACCTAAAATGTTTAGTGATGTACATCCTAAGTTCAAAACCCCATACAAAGCTAATCTTGCAATCCTTATAATTGTTGGCGGATTTGCTGCATTTATTCCCGGAGACATTGTGGGAGATATGACAAGTATTGGGACATTATTTGCATTTGCTTTGGTTTGTATCTCTGTAATTATTCTACGAAAGAAAGAACCTAATATGGTTAGAGAGTTCAAAACCCCTTTCGTACCTTTAGTACCAGTCCTAGGTGCTCTTGTATGTCTGGCAATGATGTATGGTCTGGGATGGATTAACTGGATGCGACTTTTTGTTTGGATGGGTCTTGGAGTAGTCGTTTATTTCTCTTACGGTAGAAAAAACAGTGTTTTAAATAATCCCGAAGAAACAAAATAAAACAAAATACTTCATAAAAAACCCTCTGAGATTTTAATTTCAGAGGGCTTTTTTTTATAAATCAAAAACAGATGTTCGTTTAGCTCTAATCAAATCCTTCAATCGAATCCAAAAGGCTAAGGTTAAATAGACTCCAAATCCTAATCCTACAGTTACAAAAGAAATATAAATAAAAAATAGGCGCACACTAGTTACACGCATCCCTAATTTATCGGCAAGACGTGATGAAACATGAAATCCGTATTTTTCGAAAAAAAACTTAAGTTTTAAAATTGCTGACATTCTTAATCCTTTTGTGATTGGGTAAAAATACGAAATTAAAACATTACCGAGTTTCAAATTAACGAATAACCTAATCAAGCATTTTTTAACAGAGCCGTGCCAATAGCACAATCCAAACATCTACCTCCAGCACAATATTCATTTTTTAATTGCAATAAAGATTGGGTCTCAAAAGCATTAGCCGCTTTTAAACCAAAAGATTCAAACTTTTCAATAATTGTATTTTTTTCTGGCGAAACCTCGGCCTGCATTGCTACTAAATCTTCTGTCATTTCCTTACCAAGACTTTTAGCATAAGCAAACTGAACAGGTATAATCGTATTAATCAATAATAAATCGACGAAAGACTTGGATAATCTTTTAGATTTTTTTGGACTTTCTTTATCAAATTGATAATGCGTTTCCCAATAAGCAGAAGTACTTAATTGAAACAATTCATACACCTTTTCGAGTTTTAAAATAGTATTGATTTTAGAAAATAGATTTTGATGTAAATGATACAAATGCGCTAATTGAGACAATCGAATATTAGGAAAATTATCGGGACGATGTTTAAAAAACTGTACTTGACCTTCCGATTTTGATTCTAATTGGTATTTGTGAAGCAAATAAAAATATCGGAATTTTAAATCTTTAAAATAATTATCTTCTTTATCCCCATCCAGCAAACCGGCTTTACCCAGCAATAATGCTTCCAGATTTTCTACTTCAAAACTTTCTTTTCGAATAATGTCAAAAGGTATCGATTGAGCTATCTTTAAAAAGACCTCACCATTTGTATTCAATCCAAAATTTTTAGACAGCATACAAAACAACACTGCTTCCCAATCATTATTCGTTTGCGCTAATAACTCATAAATAGCTTTTGATTTTCGCTCTAAACGCTCAAAAAACAAACGTTCCTGCCAATTTTTTAAAAGAAAATCATCTACATCCTTCAGCTTTTTTTCGCAAAAAATCCATGATTTTGGAACTATCAACTGCTCATAATTATTTAGAACAGCCTTATCAACAAAATTTTTAAGCTCTAACACAGGAATTTCAGAATTGTTTTTCCTAAAAACCTCAGTATCATGCTCCCAAACTACATGAAGAATTACATTTTCATAAGCAGTATCTTTTTCATGATGATGTACATACCAATCGGAAGATTTAAGATGAATTTCTACATTCCCAGCCCATTTTTGATTTCCAATAACAATTTGGGCATTAAAAAAATCAGGCCCAGCCTGCTGTAAATATTGACCTGTTTGTATAATCGAAATTGCTTCACCGTTTGTTGTTTGCAAATCGAACGTATTCCACTTTTTATATTTCCATAAATAATGCAAAAAATCTTCTTTCATCTTAATGAACTAAAAGTTAGCACACTAATTTAATGAAAAAACCTACACCTAAAATATTTTTAGCGCATTAAATACAATTGAGCACAAGCTCTGGCATCCGACAATGCTTCATGATGATTTAGGGAAATATTCATGACTTTACAACAATCACTAAGTTTTGTAGGTTTTACTCCTTTGGCTTTATAAATTTTCACTGTACACTCCCATTTATCAGCAATGTTTAAATCGGTATAATTTAAGCCGTAATATGCCATTGATTTAGCCAAAACATTACGATCAAAACTTTCATTGTGTGCTACAACCACTCTGTTTTGTAGCCGTTTTTGAATTTCTGGAAAAACCTGAAGAAAATTTTGAGCCCTGGCTGTATCGCTAGGGTAAATTCCATGAACTTGAATCGTAAAAGGATTATATTGATTATTAGGTGGCTGAATTAAAGTAACAAACTCATCAACTACAATTCCGTTTTCAACTGTAACAATACCAACAGAACAAGGATGAAAAGCGGTTGCTATTTCAAAATCGATGGCAGTAAAAGTCATATTGATTTAGTTAAAGAAATTCCAAATCAAACCAAAACGGATCGTCATATCACGGTATGGATTAGTAGGAGATGAATAATAATTATTTCCAGTATAAGCTGAATTGAAGTGCTCCGCTTTTAGATAAACTCTTGTTCTTTGAATTTTGGCATTAATAAAAAAATCAAGGTTAGGATAATTTCCAATTTGTTTTTGCTGTTGCACAAAAAACTCACCAATAACAGGATTGTAATCATTAGCATAAAACTTTGTAAAATAATTCAATGTAATTCCTGTTTGAATAAACAAAGCACGTTGAAAGAAATAATTACTATAGTAAATTGTATTTCGGGTCACTAAATCAGGTACATTTAAAACCGCTTCGTTTTGTTCTGTTTTTTGATACAATACAGTGTTATTCAAAGCAAATTTCCCAAAAGTAAGTTCTTTGCTCAACTTAAGAGAAAGATATTTTATTGTTCCTCCAAATTGGCTTGGTGTCACAATTTGTTGTGTTGCATCGGTGGCCGTATTTTTAAAATACAAATAATCTGTTAATGTTGATAATTGTAAAGAGGCATCAAACCAAGGTGTCACTACTGCACCACTAAGCACATTGATTTTCTCATTATTAAAGCTATTTGACCAATTAAAACTTTCATATTCACTTTGGTACAAATTATAAATATCATTCGGTAATTTACTTATGTTTTGGTACCCAAAAACAAACTGAAAATCATCATTCAAATCATAATTTAACTTTGCATCTATATTAGAAATTGATTGTTTACTTATAGATTTAGAAAGCAAAAACTTACCATGCCATTTGTTTTTCCAATACTCATATTGCCCTCCTACATTATTTATAGTACGAGATAAAGTTGAAGGAATATCACCGGAATCCAATATTAAAATTCGATTGTAATAAAAATTACTTCTAAAATCATCTATAAAAAACTGAAACTTTCCTAAGGTTGTATTTTCATAGACTAAACCAGCTTTATTGTACATTTTGTTATAATGGGTTTGGTCCTTCAAATTAGAGGTTACTACCGCATCTCCAAAACGTTTAATAGATTGTGTACCAACAGCAGACTCTAAAGTAGGTTGATAATACTGAAACATTTTATTTTCATAATTTAACTGATGCGTTACATATAAATTATTAGCTGCAGCAGTTGGATTGACTCTAAATATATGATCTACAAAGATGCGTTTGGCTCTTAAAAAAGATTCTGCATCGGTCAAATAAACCTGCAAACGTTGTCTGTTAGTGTACTTTGTATCTCCACTTTCAAAATCTTCAGGAGTTGTTATACCGCCATTCTCTTCATTTAATGCATCCTGAGAAGTAAAATGTGAATTAATTAAATAGCGTTTACTTTTAGTATGGTAACTCATCATAAATCGAAAACTTCCTGTAGTGGTTAACTGATTGATGTATTTCCCTTCTGAACGCAAACCCTTATACGCAATAGACAAATTTAAATTTGGCGATGGATTAACCGTAAAATAGGAATCAACCGAATGCCCTTTGGCTAAAATGGATTTAAAATACAATTCGGTTACAGGAGTTGCTACAGAGGCATAACGAATTTGATTTGCTTCTAAAAAATTAAAATGTTTGGCTTTAAAACCCATTTCCGGATAAGCCGATTGCTCCGTCAAACTATACTGAAGTGTATTATAAGCTTGTCCCTCATTTGGGAAAGCTAATAAACCAAACAAATCTCTTCGAAGAAAATTATGACTGTATTCTCGTTCAATTGTTAACGAAGTATCTAAATAAGTAGTGTCGCGCTCTAAAGTAATAAATCGATACATATCTATTGTTGCTACTTTAGCAGTATCTTTTTCTTTTCCACCCTTTAATCGATCTGCAAAACTTCTTTTTTGAGTTTCGTTTTCTCTTGGATCTTTCTTTTGAGAAAATAGCATTGCAGGCAGTACAAGAAAATATATAAAAAGGAGAATTCTCATTCGAAACACTGTATAATTTGGGTTTATTTTTAAACTAACTTTGGAGCAAAGGTAAACGATAAAACCGTATAAAAAAACAACTTAATTGCTTCAAATTATAAGCAAACGTTAGAATAAAGAACTATTATCTTAAAAAATTTATAATCTTTGCTTCCAAAAAACTTTTCATTATGCTAGCATCTACTTTTTCACAATTACTACTTGAAGCAGGAACTGACGAAGCGGGTCGTGGTTGTCTTGCCGGTCCGGTAACTGCAGCAGCTATAATTCTTCCTTTAGATTTCAACAATTCCGTTCTTAACGACAGTAAACAATTATCTGAAAAAGTTAGAGAAAAATTGCGTCCAGTAATTGAAGAACAAGCGGTCACTTTTGCTGTCACTCATTTATTTCCTAACGAAATTGACGAAATCAATATTCTGAACGCTTCGATGAAAGGAATGCAGGAATGCATATTAAAATTAAACCCAACTCCCGAATTTATCATTGTGGACGGCAACCGAAACATCAATGCTAAACTAGGATTGAAGAATAATTTTGGCAAACAATTCACCGCTGAAGAAATTACTCTGCTCAAATCCATCCCGAATAAAAGCATTGTAAAAGGTGATGCAAAATTTTTGAACATTGCAGCCGCTTCAGTATTAGCCAAAACCTATCGTGATGAATACATGGACAAAATTCATGAAGAATTCCCAATGTACAACTGGAAGAAAAACAAAGGTTACCCAACTAAAGAACATCGCGAAGCCATTGAAAAATACGGCCCTTGCAAATACCACCGTATGAGTTTTCGATTATTGCCGGAACAGTTGACTTTGGATTTATAGTGCGTTTTGTCAAGTCGAGCGCAGTCGAGACTCATTAGTTAGTCTCGACTGCGCTCGACTTGACAGTGACATAATTATAATTTAAATTCTGCTTCAAACAACTGAGTAAAATGCTTTAAGATTTTTGCTTTCACTTCTTCTTCATCCACTTTTTCAACGCCAAGTTCCACATTAAGTGAAGTCACTGCTTTTCCGCGAATACCACAAGGAATAATATTATCAAAATAACCTAAATCGGCATTGACATTCAACGCAAAACCGTGCATGGTTACCCATCGGGAAGCACGCACACCCATAGCACAAATTTTACGGGCAAATGGCGTTCCCACCCCAAGCCAAACTCCGGTTTCGCCTTCGCTGCGTCCACATTCTATGCCATATTCGTTTAAGGTTAGAATTATAGTTTCTTCAAGCAAACGTAAATACTTATGAATATCAGTAAAGAAATTTTCCAAATCCAAAATAGGGTAACCTACAATTTGTCCCGGTCCGTGATAGGTGATATCTCCCCCACGATTGATTTTGTAGAAAGTAGCGCCTTTGGCTTCCAACTGTTTCTCAGAAAGCAATAAATTTTCAAAATCCCCACTTTTCCCTAAGGTATAAACGTGTGGATGCTCCACAAAAAGAAAATAATTAGGTGTAGAAAGATTAGTTTCCTCTCTACGGTTTTGAATTTTTAAATCGACAATTCCTTTAAACAAAGCTTCCTGATATTCCCAAGTCGATTTATAATCTTTGTTTCCTAAATCTTGAAGTTGGATTGTTTTATTCATCTCTCATTTGTGAGCTGCAAAAATACAATTAATTATTCTGTTTTCTGCGTAGAGATTAACGACAGAAAAATTAACCGCAGATTCGCAGATTTTATTTTTCCAATTTTAATCAAAAAATAAAATCTGTGAATCTGTGGTCTAAAATAAATTTTGAAACTATTCAAAAACTACATTCAAATTCAATTTCTCTGGATTCTCCGTATATTCAGTAAAAGGATATTCTACGGTGATGGTTTTTCGATCAGCGCTAAATAGCGCATCAGGATTAGAAACCGATTTTACGGCTTTAGGAAAATGGTATTTTAAAGTATACTTGGAAGAAGCAAAAATCATCTTAGCCATTCCGATTGAATCGGTTGCTATTTTCTCTAAGGCTTCTTTAGAAACAATAGCTTTACGTGTAAACTGCTTTCCATTATAGCTAAAAGTCAATTTAGAATTATCATTCCCAATACCGCTCAACATCGCGGCTGGATTGCTTTTTTTATCTGATTTTCCTTTGAGTTCTTTCAATGCCGACATACTTTCCATCAAGCCTCCTAATTCATTGACACTTTTAAATGGCGTATTCATCGAGAACAACAATTGTTGGGCTTCAGGATTCATTTTGATATTCATCACAAAGTTTTCCATTTTTTTAATAGCCGCCTGTTGCTCGGGAGACATTTTAGCTATACTATCTTTCTTCTTATCAAAAATTTCTTTGAATGAAAAAGTAGAATCTATTGCCTTAGCGTTATTTTTCATACCCAATTCATTTCCTAATTTATCACCAGCCATCGCCAGCAAACCTGCTCCATCCATTTCCAACGAAAATTTTCCGGTTCC
The DNA here is from genome assembly GCF_038289905.1 of Flavobacterium flavipallidum. Taxonomy (NCBI): domain Bacteria; kingdom Pseudomonadati; phylum Bacteroidota; class Flavobacteriia; order Flavobacteriales; family Flavobacteriaceae; genus Flavobacterium; species Flavobacterium flavipallidum. The sequence goes on from NZ_JBBYHU010000002.1 coordinate 26,329, forward strand.
GTCAGGCTGAACATCGATGTTTTCGGTGAAGTTGCAGCTTGCAAGCGTTAGTACTAAAAGTGAAAGACTAAGTAATTTGTATAATTTTGTCATTGTTTGTTAAATATTTTAAGTTAAAATTTCAAGGGTCGTAAAGAATAAAATCTAAGTAGTAATATTAATCAACAAATAACATCATTTCCCATTTTTTTGTTCTTCCTCCGCATTCTCTTTTATATGCATTAATACTCTATCGTGAATTTTATGAATAATATAATTACTCCAAACTTGCCAATAAATACCTGGTTTAATATTGTGGTAATACCAGGTTGTTCCTTCTAAAATTGTTTTCCCATTTGGCAAAGCTACTAATCTAAATTGTCCTTTTTTAGAAACAAAATAATCATGTAAATGCGGAGCATTTATATCCCAAAAACTCAATTCTTTCATTGGCGCTGGTTGTTCCACTACATCAAATTTTAAAAGCTTAGATTCTTTCCAAGTCGTAATTGGTTCTACAAAACTGCCTGTTGTAAAATTACAATATCTAACAGCCCCAACTCCTCTTCCTTTTATCTTAGCATTTATAGGATATGCTATTCCAGTTTTAAAAATGAACTCCATTGGCTCTTTCAGTTGAGGAAATTCAACAACATTTTCCCAGACTACTTTTGGATTAGCATTAATTTCTATAGAAGTTACAACAAAAGTCAAATTAGGTTTACTCTCTTTTTCAATAAAAGCCATTGTTGGAATAATACCTATTAAAATTAACATCGCTGTTGGCGCTTTGTTTGAAGTATCATTTAACAAAGCTAAACCAATTAAACTACCTATCCAGGTAAGTAAAATTCCAATTGGCGCTGCCATTACAATACAGATTAATCCCTCTATTGCAAATACCAAAAGCCCTACTGTATAAATCCCTAGCGTTAAAAAACCTATTTGCCAAGCTTTTTTATAAGTAATCCCGTTTTTAATTCCATATAAAACCGTAGAACCTAAACCAATAAACAGTGGTGTCAAAATAAATAAAGCTATCCCATATTCTTTAATTCCATAAATCCCCCATACTGTCAATAAACCTGAAATTAGAGCAGTTACTATCATAGCAAACCATTTCCTTTTCTTATCTTCAGTTGGCAATATTGCTTCAATTCTTTTTTTCATCACATTTGTATTTTCTTGAAGATTATTCAATTCATAAACGTCACAAGTTTAAACAACTTTCAAGGATTCACAAAACCAAACTAAAGTTTTTTCTTCCTTTTTGTATTTATAAAAACTACAACTGTCTATTCTTGCCCCGATAGCAGTGAAAATCCTTTTTGTTTTTTCTTAAAAAACAAAAAGATTACTTCACTAAATTTCTATTTTCAGCGGAGTTCAGTGAACTTTGTTTGCAACGAATAGCGAGACAAATCGTGATAAAAAACGGAGGTTTTCTGCTCCTAAAAATTCTAAAAATCTGCATTCTAAAGTCTGCATTCTTTTTTTTATCTTTGCGGTCTTAAAAATCAGACTATAATGGCATTATCAGAACAAGAAATCATCCGAAGAGAAAAACTTCAATCTTTACGCAACTTAGGTATCAATCCTTATCCTGCGAATCTTTTTCCTGTAAATCATACTTCAAAGCAAATAAAGGAAACGTTTGAAGAAGGAAAGAAGGTGATTGTTGCGGGACGTTTGATGAGTGTGAGAGATCAGGGAAAAGCTTGTTTTGCCGAATTGCAGGATAGCGAAGGACGTATTCAATTGTACGTGAACCGTGATGTTTTGTGTGAAGGTGATGATAAAACTTTATACAATCAGGTTTTCAAAAAACTAACCGATTTAGGAGATTATATCGGAATTGAAGGAGAATTGTTTACAACTCAAGTAGGTGCAAAATGTATTCGCGTAAGCGGTTTTACTTTCCTAAGCAAAACGTTGCGTCCGCTTCCTTTACCAAAAGTAGATGAAGACGGAAAAGTTTTTGACGCTTTCAACGATGCCGAATTGCGTTACCGTATGCGTTATGTCGATTTAACCGTAAACCCACAGGTAAAAGAAACCTTTATCAAAAGAACTAAATTATTCAATGCGATGCGTGGTTTCTTTAACGATGCGGGATACCTTGAAGTAGAAACTCCGGTTTTACAATCCATTCCTGGTGGAGCAGCGGCGCGTCCGTTTATTACACACCATAACTCATTGGATATTCCGTTGTACATGCGTATTGCGAATGAGTTGTACTTAAAAAGATTAATCGTTGGTGGATTTGACGGTGTTTATGAGTTCTCCAAAAACTTCCGTAACGAAGGAATGGACAGAACCCACAACCCTGAATTTACTGCCATGGAAATATATGTAGCCTACAAAGACTACAACTGGATGATGGATTTCACGGAGCGTTTGTTAGAGCATTGTGCTGTTTCGGTAAATGGAACCAGCGATGTGACTTTTGGAGAACACCAAATCAGTTTCAAAGCGCCTTTTGCCCGAGTGACGATGACGGATTCTATCAAACATTTTACTGGTTTTGATATTTCCGGAAAAAGCGAAGCTGAATTATACGAAGCTGCAAAAGGAATGGGAATTGAAGTGGATGAAACCATGGGTAAAGGAAAATTGATTGATGAGATTTTTGGAGCAAAATGTGAAGGAAATTATATTCAGCCAACATTCATTACCGATTATCCAAAAGAAATGTCGCCACTTTGTAAAGAACACCGTGACAATCCTGAATTGACAGAGCGTTTTGAATTAATGGTTTGTGGTAAAGAAGTTGCCAATGCGTATTCAGAATTAAACGACCCAATTGATCAAAGAGAACGTTTTGAAGACCAAATGCGTTTGGCTGCCAAAGGAGATGATGAAGCTAACGGAATCATCGATGAAGATTTCTTAAGAGCCTTGGAATACGGAATGCCTCCAACATCTGGATTAGGAATTGGAATGGACCGTTTGATGATGTTCCTGACTAATAATGCTTCTATTCAGGAAGTATTGTTGTTCCCACAAATGAGACCTGAGAAAAAACAAACAATTGAACTTTCTGATGAAGAAAAATTCATCGTTGATTTATTGAAAAAAAGTGAAAATAAAATGGATTTGACGCAATTAAAAATTTCTGCAAATTTAAGCGGTAAAAAATGGGATGCGTCTATGAAAAACTTATCTAAACACGGTTTAACTAAAGTAGCTATTGAAGGCGAAAGTAAAGTAGTGGAATTAGTGGGATAGTTTTTTTATTCTTTTATAAAATTATTCAAACCTGTCAGGTTTGAAAACACTAAAAGGAACTTCAATTGAAGTTCCTTTTTTTAAATTAAATCGTAATTATTTTCATATTTTTGAGACATGGAAAGAGCAAAACTCATTGTTAAAAATTTTGGACCTCTAAAAGATATTGAAATCGAAGTTAGAGAAATGGTCACTTTTATTGGAGCACAAGCTTCTGGAAAAAGTACTTTGGCTAAATTAATTTCGATTTTTGAAGATGAAAATTTCAGAAGTGATTCTAAAATAACTTTTGAAAATGAATTAAAAAAATACAATATTTTATCTTATCTGAAAGATGAAAGTTATATTGAATACAAGAGTATTGATGTAAATACTACCATTGCTGAATTTATTTTTTCTGAAAAAAAATTCAAAAAAAACACATTACAAGAAACTTTATCAAGAATTAAAGAGATCGATCCTAAACACTTCAATGAACTAGATTTAGCTGATAGAATTAAAAAATTAATTAGGTTAATTGTAAATGCTTATAATCTTATAAATAAAGAAAATTTTTATTTAATTTTTGAAACAGACAAACAAAAAATTAAATTCGAAATAGATTTTCTTAAAATCAGAATAAAAAATGATCGGATTAATGATTTAGATGTTGATATATTAATTGATATATTAGGAATTGAAAAAAGCATTGAAAATTATATATTTTTATATGATAAAATTATCAGTGTTTTTCCAAATATATTCTCATTTGACTCAATTTATATTCCTTCGGAAAGAAACTTTCTTCATTTAATAGCAGAAAACACATTAGGTTTAATAAATAATAACATACAGATACCTAAACATTTATTAAATAGTGGACAAGATTACGAAAAAGCGCTTCAGACAATTAAAGAATTACCACTAAGTATTGTTGATAAAAAAATAAAATATAAAAGAGAAGGAAAAACATCATACATATATCACAATCAAACTGAAAAAGTTGATTTATTAGAATCAGCTTCTGGTCTACAATCTATAATTCCAATTTTACTATTAGTAGAATATTCAAAATCATTAAAAGACGAATACAATTTCAATTTTGTTGTTGAAGAGCCTGAATTGAACTTGTATCCTAAAGCACAACACGAACTGATTAAATATTTGGTAAAAAACTGTTTAGAAGAAAGAAAGAATTTAATTTTAACAACACACAGTCCATTTGTTTTAGCATCAATAAATAATTTGCTTTTGGCATTTGATAAGGGAAAAATATATCCAAAAGAAGTCAATAAAATCATTAAAAAAGAATCTTGGCTTAATCCAAAGAACTTCATTGCTTATGAGTTAAAAAATGGAAAAGCAAAAAAAATAATGGATGATAAATTGGGACAAATCAAAGAGAATATGATTGATTCGGTTTCTGATTCTTTTTCAGATGAATTTGATAAATTGTTGGATCTATGAGTTTTGAAGAATTATTAGCTAATTTTCCTTATTTAGAAAAAGATGTTTGCTATAAAACATTAGAGAATTCAATTTATTATCTTGAAGAAATTAAAGACTCTACTGTTCAATTCAAATCTGAAGAAGAATACTGGAATCTATGTTTAGAAAATGAAAACTTGAAAAAAATTTTGTTTCTAGAAAACGAAAATTCAATCATGAAAAATGAGGACTCAAAAAAATGTGACTGGGTTTTATTTGAGGGTGACAAACTCTATTTCATAGAATCAAAAGACGTAAAACCTAGGAATAGAAGAAAAGAAAGAAACGATGCAACAAAACAGTTAATTGCAACAATTGAGTTCTATAAATCTAAAATGAAACTAGATTCGATTACAATTTATGCTCAAATATGTTTCCAATCCAAATCAAAAACAATTAAAGCCGGAGATCAAGCACGAAAAGTTTTATTTAAACAATATAATTCAGATTTTTCAGAAGGAAATCTTATCAAATTCGAATAATATTCAAACCTGTCTCGTTCTAAAACACGAGACGGGTTTTGTATTTTCTAAGCTAACAAAGCCGCTTTATTATCAATATCGTTTTGAGTCAGCAGTGATTCTATATTATTGAAAGTCACTAAAGCAATTTGAGTCAACGCCTCATTAGTAAAAAAAGCCTGATGCGCTGTAACTAAAACATTTGGAAAACTCATCAATCGTTGAATTTTATCATCCTCAATTATATCTTCGGAGTGGTCTTTGAAAAATAACTTTTCTTCCTGTTCATAAACATCGATACCTAAATAACCAATTTTTCCTTTTTTCAATGCATGAATCACATCGGATGTATCAATTAAAGCACCGCGACTGGTATTAATTAACATCACATTATTTTTCATCATTGAAATCGTTTCTTTATTAATTAAATATTTAGTCTTCTCATTCAATGGACAATGCAACGAAATCACATCTGATTCTTTAAAAATAGTTTCCAAAGAAACATAAGTCACCCCTATCTTCTCCAATTCCTCATCTGGAACCAAATCAAAAGCCAAAACCTTGCATCCAAAACCATTTACAATTTTAGCAAAAGCTTTACCTATATTTCCTGTTCCTATCACCCCTACAGTTTTACCATGCAAATCAAAACCTAACAAACCGTTTAACGAAAAGTTTTGCTCCCTAACTCTATTGTATGCTTTATGTGTTTTTCGGTTCAATGTCAAAATCATTGCCATAGCATGCTCAGCAACAGCTTCCGGAGAATAAGCAGGTACTCGACAAACTTTTATATGGTGTTTTTTTGCTTCCTCCAGATCAACATTATTGAAACCCGCACAACGTAAAGCAATTATTTTTACGTTTTGCTCCGCCAATTGTTTTATAACTTCTGCATTCACAATATCATTTACAAAAACACAAACCACATCAACATTATTAATCAGCGTCACTGTTTGTTCATTCAATTGACTTTCAAAAAAATCCAACTGATACTCAAAATCCAGATTGTACTTTTCAAAAAAAGTTTTGTCATACGTTTGAGTAGAAAAAAAAGCAACTTTAGGTTTTATTGTTATATGGGTATTTTTCATAAACTGTTTTTAAGGAATTCTCTCGATTTTAAATAATAGACAATTTTAAGCCCAAATAAATTTAAAACGAAAATATTAAACCAAACCTAAAATAACAAGTCTATATAATAAATAGATTACATTTAAATTTTTAAAAGAACTCTATTTGAAATATTTCACAATTAAAAAAAGACATCTTTATTACTAACGTAACCAAAAAAATACTGCTATGACAAAAAAACTATTTTATCTATTAATACTTTTTTTTAGCATAACTTCTACCAATTTTGCACAACAACTAACTGATTCAATTGAAAAAGCAAAAAAAAATCCACCGGAAATTGAAAAAATATACCTTCACACGGATAATAACTATTACTCTATTGGAGAATCTTTGTGGTACAAAGCTTATTCCGTTTATGCCTATACCAATCAACTTTTTGATCACAGCAAAATACTTTATGTAGAACTCATATCGCCTGAATCTAAAATAATCAGCCGTAACATCACCAATCTTGAAGGAGGTCTTGGACATGGTGATTTTATATTAGCTGATTCACTTGGTATAAAGCCCGGCACGTATCAATTGAGAGCTTATACGAATTGGATGCGGAATTATGGTGATGATTTTGTTTTCAAAAAAGAAATTCAAATTATCACGCCCAATGAAGAAAAAGCAATCCAAACTAAAGAAAACAACACAAAAGCAATTTCAAAAGACAAAAAAGACAATCCAAAACTTGAAAATACACCTGAAATAATCGTTGATTTTTTTCCTGAAGGAGGTTCACTTATTGAAGATGTGATTAGTAATGTAGCTTTTAAAGCCACAGATTCTTATGGAAATCCAATTGAAATAAGAGGGACAATTTTTGATGCGAATGAAAAACAAATCAACTTATTTAAAAGCGTCCATGATGGCATGGGCAAATTCATCATTCAACCTGAAAAAAATCAAAAATATTATGCTAAAATAATCACCCCAAACAATAACGAAATCAAAGTAACGCTTCCTGATGTTCAAAAAACAGGTTACACATTAAGTATTAATACCGTTGATGAGAAAAAAGTAGTCACTATTAAAACAAATACTGCTACTCTAAATCAAAATCCTAATTCTGACTTAACGCTTATTTGCACAACCAGAGGCATAACTTACTTTCAAGGAACACAAACTTTAAAAGACACTAAGCTTTCCTTTATATTACCCGAAGAAAATTTCCCGGAAGGCATTACGCAACTTACACTTTATGATAATCAGTCCCGACCTCAAAGCGAACGATTAGTTTATATTGAAAAAAAACAGAATATTGATATATCACTTACTCCTGAAAAAAAGAACTATTCGCCAAAGGAAAAAGTAAACATTACTCTTACGGCTAAAAACGAACAAGGAAATCCTTTAGTGGCCAACTTTTCGATAGCAGCAACTGATACTAATGGGGTAAACGAAAATTTTGATGATGGTATAAACATTTGCTCTTATTTCCTGATGGCATCTGATATCAAAGGAAAAGTTCATAACCCAAATTACTATTTTAACAATTCAAATCCTAGAAGATTATTTCACTTAGACTTACTTTTACTAACCCAGGGATGGCGTGATTTTGTTTGGAAAAAATTCCCAAATCTCAACGAAAATAAAAACTTTAAAGTCGAAAAAGGAATCACAATTGCTGGAAAAGTTGAGAATTTGTTTGGTACTACTGTAAAAGAAAATAATCTAGTACAAATGGTACTTCTAAACAAAGGAAACTCTATAATGCTAAACGACACCACTGATGTTAACGGAAAATTTGAATTTAACAATATAAATTTCAAAGGTACTGCCACAATGCTACTCAATACTAAAAATCAAAAAGGGAAAAATAGTGGTGAATTTATATTAGATTCAATTTACAACCAACCCACTACTATTGACTTCAAAGGCTATAAATTTCTAAATAATCAAGAAAATAAAATAAACCTAATCAAAGCAAACCTTCACAATAAAAACATCCTTTTTAATATCCCTGAAGAAAACCAATTGAAAGATGTGATTATAACTTCAAAAAAGAAAAAAGAAGACTCCTCACCCAGCCAATATGGTTTTGCTGATTACACCTATATTCCCGAAGAAAAAGGTCCGCAATATTCTAACATTTTTATCCTTTTACAAGTCGCCATTCCAAACATAACAGCTTCTGCAAATTCGATTCGTTTTAATCGTTATAATGGGCCAGCTCTTATTATAGTTGACGGTGCAGAAACGGAGATTAGTGTTTTATCAAGTATTGCTACTGATGATATTGCTAAAATTGAAACTATAAAAGGCCCTGGAGCAGCCGTATTTGGCTCACAAGGTGCAAATGGAGCCATTCTTATTTATACCAAACTCGGAAAAGGTATTAACTCGAGTAAAAAAGTTTTTCACTCTGTAACAATGCCCGTCAATGGATATCAAAATACCCGATATTTCTATTCTCCTGATTACAGCAAACCAAATCCATCAGAAAATAATCAAGCAGATATTCGAAACACCTTATATTGGAACCCTTATATTCAACCTGATGAAAAAGGAAATGCCAGCTTTTCCTATTATAACAATGAAGTAGATACAACTGTGAACCTCAACTTAGAAGGAATAACAAATAATGGCATCCCTATAATAGTTCAAAGCAGTTATCAAATAAAAAAATAAAATCATAATTTATTCTTAACACATTAAACTTTAGCTCACTTACTCAGTCTTAACTAAAAAATTAAAAAATATACATCATGAAAAAATTAATCACATTAGCATTGATAGCAACAATTGGACTATCAACTTATGCACAAGAAAAACAACCAAGACCGGCTAGACACGATAGCAAACCGATAGAAAAATTCACTCCAGAACAGCGCAATGAATTGATGTTAAAAAAAATGACATTGGATTTAGATTTGAATGCTGCTCAACAAAAGGAAATGGGTAAAATCATTGCTGAACAAAACGCAAAAAAAGAAGCTTTTATGAAAGACAGAAAAGCGAAAACAGAAAAACCAACTTCTGATGAACTTTTTGCCATAAAAAGTAAAATGTTAGATGAGCAAATTGCTATGAAAGCAAAAATGAAAAAAATCCTTTCGGCTGACCAATTTGCAAAATGGGACGAAATGAAAAAACATCATCGTGAAGATTTCAGAAAAGATCATCGTGAAGGTATGAGACAACATGAGCGTCGTAGCATGAAAAAAGGCATGATGCACAAAGACAGTACTAACGTAAAAAAGTAACTTTTTTCAAAAACAGAAAGGGATTAACTCAATAAAAGTTAATCCCTTTTTTATGCTGATGATAGAAATCTGTTTATTTTTTAGCATGACCATTATTTCCCGTTGGCAAATAATAAAGCCAACTAAAACCTATTAAAAACAACACTAAGGAAGCAACAAATGCTGGAATAAGAATTTCTTTGTTGTTATCCAGAGCATTGTTTAACGAAGCATATAACAACCAAATTTGGATACTCACATTGAGTATCAATATAAAAATCAACGACGAAAGAATGGCGTTTAATTTATTAGGATTAGACTGGTTTTGACTTCTTCTAAAATTACTCATACTGATTTATTTTAATGATTTATCCTAGTTTCGCTTCCTGAATTGGAGTTGCTGCTTTTACATATACCTCATTTCCTTTAAAAAACACATCCAAACTTGGTAAGGCTCTTGGCGGTGGTCCTGCCAAAACATCTCCTGTTTTTGCATCAAATGATCCTTCGTGACAAGGACAATGGATTATTCCGGTTCCTGGCTTGTAAAAAACAGAACAGGAAAGGTGGGTACATTTCTGCTCGTAAGCTTTAAACTCGCCCGTTTCCAGATGAATCAAAATATAAGGAATAGTACTGCCTTCGATTACAAAAGCGCGGGTTCCTCCTAATGGTACTTCCTCTTTTTTACATACAAAATGCTCACCTTCTACTTCTTCTTTGGGATACATATAAGCCTTAGCGGCAACTAAACCACTACCTACCATTAATCCTCCGGAAACCAAAGTCAAAAACTTTGCGAAATCACGTCGGCTTACGTTAGTAGCTTGTTGTTTTTCAATTGGAAAATCTTTTTTCCAATTTTTATTTAAATTATCTTCTTTTGACATGAGTGTATTCTTTAATATATTATCAGTTCAGTACTTCCTTTAGGCATCATAATATTGACCTTCGTATTCACTACTTCTTTTCCAAATACAAAACTATTTACAGGTGTACTGTTAGGACGCATTTCCTGAATTTCGTCTTTTGTACCATAAAACAAAGCACCACTTGGACAAACGGTAGCACACATTGGTTTTTTGCCCACACTGGTTCTGTCATAACACATGGTACACTTCATCATCAAATCGTAGTTTTCTTCTTTTTTGGGTACACCAAAAGGACAAGCCATCACACAATTAGAGCAACCAATACATCTTTCGGTATTAGCTGTATGAACAATTCCGAATTCGTCTTTGGATATTGCATCAGCCGGACACACATTAGCACATACCGGATCATCGCAGTGCATACACACCTGAACTGTAGTTTGCACGGTAGCAGCACGATCCACATAATTAACATGAATCATAGTTTCCTGACCGTTTGTCTCGCATTCAGCACAAGCCATTTCACAAGCTTTACAGCCAATGCAACGTTGCATATCTACAAAAAACTCTTCATTTTTATTAAAACTAGTATAGTTCATTTTATATCAATTCTTTATAGATTAAACACTAGCGTAAGCCGTCGATTCACTTGAAGGCGGAGCGATTTCATTAAGTGGTTCCAAATGACAGGCACAAACTTTAAATTCAGGTATTTTAGAAATTGGATCTAAAGTTCCCGGTGTCAATTGGTTTGCCGATTTTTTTCCTGACCAGTGGTACGGAATAAAAACAGTATCTTCCCTAATCGTTTCAACAATATTAGCCGGAAAAACCCCTTCTCCTCTTCGGGTAGAAACGCGAATTAATTCTCTTTGTTTGATTCCATATTGTTGTGCCAATTTAGGATGAATCTCCAATAATGGCTCAGGATACTGATCTACTAATTTTCCAATTCTACGAGTTTGTGTCCCACTTAAATATTGAGAAACTACACGTCCTGTAGTCAAAATCACAGGATAATCAACACAGGTTACTTCACCCGGAAGTTTATAAGGCGCAGGATTAAAATGTGCTTTCCCATCAGGTGTTTTAAACTTTCTGTCTTCCCATAAACGCGGTGTTCCCGGATGGTCTTCGCTTGGACATGGCCAAAAAACCCCCATATTGTCTTCTACTTTTTTATAGGTGATACCGTAATAATCGGCTGTTCCTCCTTTGGATGCTACACGCAATTCGTTGAAAATAGCTTCACTGTTTTCATAAGTAAATTTATCTTTAACTCCCAAACGTCTGGCTAATTCCAGAATGATAGCCGTATCGGTATGAGCATTCCCCGGAGGTGTTACAGCCTGACGAATACGAATCACACGCCCTTCGGCAGAGGTAGTTGTTCCCTCTTCTTCTTCTTGTAATGAACCCGCTAAAACTATATCGGCATGACGAGCGGTTTCGTTTAAGAAAAAGTCAATACAAACGTAGTATTCTAACTTTTCCAAAGCCTCACGCACATAATTACTGTTAGGTAAAGAGACTAATGGATTGAAACAAATAGACAATAATCCTTTAATTTCTCCCCGATGGATGGCTTCGATAATTTCATAAGCCGATAAGCCTTTTCCGGGTAAATCTTTCTCATCTATTCCCCAAACCTCCGAAATATATTTACGGTGTTCCGGGTTTTCAATGTCTCTGTTCCCGGGTAACTGATCACATTTATGTCCGTGTTCTCTACCTCCCTGACCATTTCCTTGTCCGGTAATAGTTGCATAACCGCAATAAGGTTTTCCAATTCTACCTGTTGCCAAAACCAAATTAATACAACCCAAAACGTTATCCACTCCTTTAGAATGATGCTCAATTCCACGGGCATGAAGTAAGAAACTCGTTTTCGCTTTACCCCATAACTCAGCGGCAGCTTTAATTTTTTCTTTCTTAATTCCGGTAATTTCTTCTGCCCATTCGAGCGTATTGTCTTTTACTGCATCTAACGTTTCCTGAAAACCAGAAGTATGATTATCTATAAAATCGTGGTCTAACATATCGTTATCAACCAAATATTTTAACATCGCACCATACAAAGCCGAATCGGTTCCCGGACGTACATCCAAATGAATATCGGCTGTTCTTGCCAAGGGAATCATCCTTGGATCTATCACTATTATTTTTGCTCCTCGGTCTCTGGCTTTCCAAATCCAATGGGTCAATGTAGGGAAGGTTTCGCTAATATTGGCTCCTGCTACAATAATTACCTCGGCATATTCTAAATCCGAATAGTTATTAGATCCTCTGTCAAGTCCAAAAGCCTTTTTATTTCCGGCACCGGCACTTACCATGCACAAACGTCCATTGTAATCCAGGTTTTTGGTTTTTAATGCCACACGAGCAAATTTTCCCACCAAATAACTTTTTTCATTGGTTAATGAAACTCCCGAAAGCATCGAAAAAGCATCCTTACCATATTTTTCCTGAATTCTTTTGATTTCCGAAACCGTTTTAGTCAATGCTTCATCCCAAGAAGTAGGTACAAATCCCTGTCCCGGAACGCTTTTCAGCGGACTCAAAAGTCGGTCTGGATGGTTATTTTGCAAATAGCGTTGTACACCTTTTGGACAAAGACGCCCTTCATTGAAAGGGAATTCCATCCAGGGTTCAAATCCTACTACCTTATTTTCTTTTACAGATAATTGAATTCCACATTGCATTCCGCAAAAACAACAATGTGTTTTAACCAACTCATCCGGTTCATCTCTTCCTTCATAGCCTTCCTTTGGACTATAATTTTTATGTGGTCCAAATTGTGCGATAATATGCTCTTCTGAAACAGGTAATTTTGCCATGTTTATATACTTTTATACCAATTATAATTATAAAATTTTCTCCCGTAAGCTTTCGTGACAGGTATAATGCCGATATAGTATGAAAATAGACTAATTTTTATTAAGCTATATTGAATACATAATCGGTATTATCTTTAATTATCCAAATAAATTACCGCCTGTTTGTCTTGCTCTCAGGTGCGCTTGTGCCAATCGGGCTCTTTTTCCTTCAGGACTCAAATCCAGATGCGAACCTCCGTCTTCCATGGAAAAATCAAAACCTAATTGTTTAGTCACTAGTTTCAAATCATCAATATGCAATTTGGTCGCAAATTCTTCACCTGTATGTGGACAAACTGCCATTCCTTTTCTTCTTCCTTCCTTATTATATATATGTGCTCCAATTTGTGCCGGACGCTGAATGATATGGAAAAATTTTCCAAACGGAATCCAAATCAGGAACATAATTACCGTAACAGCATGAAGCACCGCCAAAAAGTCGAAAGCAAAACCTTTCATGAATTGGTACGAATAAGTCAGTCCCAATCCTGTAACCGAAATAGCAATCAATAAAATAAGTGGTAACAAATCGCCTTCAAAAGTTTGAGTTGCAATCAATCCCGGATTAGTCAATCGTCTTCTTAAATAATAAACAGAACCAAAAATCACCAAATAAGACGACCAGTTCAACGCATGAAATGTCAGGAATGCCATGATAGAATCCAATTCAAAATCCATTACTTTGAAACCAAAGAAATGTGCTTCGTAAACCGAAATCGAATTAGGAGCCATCGTAAAGTGAATCCATCCAAATGTAAGAGGAATGGTGATTAAAAAAGCAGAAGTACAGCCTATAGCAATCATAAAATGCGCCACCCAGCGGTATTTTCCTCTTGGATAAATAAATTTTTGAAACGCTATATTTTCTATAGATTCTTTAGAAGCAAACCAAAAATGAGAAAACACTTTTCCTGTGAACAGGAAAGAAATTCCTCTTTTGAAATAAATCCAAGTAGGTGGTCTTTGCAACCATACTGTATAACGGTAAACAATCCCAAAGAAAGCGAATACAGTTCCAAATAAATAGGTAATTAAAGCCGCATCAAAATTTTGCAATTCTCTGGAGCCATAAAACACTAACACAATCATAAATACTGAAAGTAGTGTGGCAATGAGCAATGCTTTTACATTATATGTTCTGTTTTTCATTTTAATTTATAGTATTACCGCTTACAATTACAAATCCGTTTTTAAATCTATTTTATCCAAAAATCCAAAGGCTTTTCTTCGGGAGTAAAATTAAACAAAAGAAAAACTAAGTGAAACTACTTAAGTAGTTTTCTAAAGTACAAAAACACTTAAATATGTTATAATTCACGTATAGATCACTAATTTACAACAATAAATCCCATCAATTGTCATCAAACCATTAATTTTCGATATAAAATTGTAAAAAACGGACTGCTTTATTGAATATAAGCTTAGTTCAATGAATGTTCAAATTAAGTAGTACTTCATTTAACTTGGTCTTTCACATCCTTTTCGATTATAAAACCACCAGTTAATTATTGTTGCCAATATGGTAAAAACAATTAGTCCCATAAAGAATTGTACCACTGAACCGTTTGCTGAAATATTATTTCCTATTAATTTTGAAAAAATGAAAGGTCCAAAAGCTGCAATGGCTGCTGTCCAACCAATAACACCTGCTGCTTGTCGTTGATTCTCTGAAAAAATAATTGGAAACTGTCTAAAAGTACCCGCATTTCCAATACCTGTAAAAAAGAACATTGCTAAAATTACACCAACAAATAACGGAAACTGATCCATACTGGTAGGAGATACTAATCCCTGAGTAATTAAAATAACAGCTCCTGCTAAAATCCCAATACCTGTAATAGTTGTCAAGATGGCTCCTCCTACTTTATCTGCAATAAATCCAAAAGCTATTCTGCTGGCAGAACCAATAAGCGGACCATAAAAAGCATACACTAACGGATCCGGAGCATTTGGAAAATCACCATATAAAAATTTTATCATCAAAGGAAAAGCTGCCGATAATCCTGCAAACGTTCCAAAAGTCATTAGATAAGTAATTGTACAATACCAGGTATGTTTGTTTTTAAAAATATCCATCTGCTCTTTTACCGAAGCCTTCATCGGGATACTTTTTAAAAAAAACCAACTCATAAACGCCAAAACCAAGAGAAAACCAATATACCAAAATGCAGCAGATTGAATATAGATACTCCTTTTATTTACCGCCTCATTTTGAGGGCTTATTTTGTTTAATATTTTTTCAGCTAATTTAGGATTGGCATTAGCTATGGCTTTAGATTTTACTTCCAAAGGCAAAGCTGTAAAAACTACTGTATTATCTGCTGATTTTACGGCAGTTGTTACTGAATCTAAAACCGGTTTCTTTACAGTAGCCAAAATTTTATTTTGCGTTTTGACGTCCAAAGCAGCAAAAACTTCTTTTTGCTTTTCAATTGTTGAGTCTGTTAAAACATTTTGTGTTTCTTTGGCATCGATACTTGTAAATACCGAAGTGGTCCCGTAAATACTAACACTCAAAATAATCGGAGTAATAAACTGCGCTAAAGAAACCCCAAAATTTCCAATACCCGCTTGGATTCCCAATGCTGTTCCTTTTAATCTTTTTGGAAAAAACAGACTTGTACTAGGCATAAAAGATGAAAAATCTCCGCCACCAAAACCAGTGGTAATAGCCAAAAGAACAAATACCCAAAATGGAGTAGTCGTATCCATCACTGCAAACCCGATTCCAATTGCTGGAATTAATTTGAGTAAAGTTGCCACAGTCACTACATGCCTTGTACCGAAAATAGGCAGAATAAAGGTGTGTATAATTCGTAAAAAACCCGCAGCTAATCCCGGAATAGCGACCAACCAAAAAAGCTGATCTTTAGAAAATGAAAAACCAAGTCCGGGAAGTTTCACCGCAATGACACTCATCATAAACCAGGAAGCAAATGATAAGATTAATGAAAGAGTGGTTACTGTTAATGTTTTCCAGGCAATTTTGCTACCTGTTGCTGCCCAGAATGCTTCATCCTCAGGCTCCCACTTGGTCAACCATGTAGTACTTTGATTGGTTTGGGTTTCATTAGATACATTTTCAGGCTCTGATCCTATTTTTTTTAAGTAAGTATCCATAATATTATTTTTTAAAATTATTATATTTTATTGGTTGCGCTCAATTCCTTTTGTAAACTGAGGCATCTTTTCTCTCATAATATTAATAATGGTTCGGTGCATCCATAATAAACAGCCCACAGAAATCAGGAAGATAAATATCCAGGAACTCGTCCATAACCCCGTTGCATTCAATAAGTATCCAAATAATATTGGCCCTATAAATCCGCCTAAACCGCCTATTAATCCCACCATTCCACCTACAACTCCCACCTCATTAGGGAAATATTCAGGTATGTGTTTAAAAACAGCTGCTTTACCAATTCCCCAGGAAATCCCGATTAAAACTACCAGTACAAGATAAATCCACATATTGGCATTAAACTTTATTTGGGTGATTCCTTCTGCCAACAGTTCTTTCTTTTTGACTTCCTGATTTTGTTTGACTACGATTTCCTGCCATGAATTTCGAACAGGCAAAATATCAGAATCAGATGAACTAATGGTTGATTTTGCATTAACATTATAGGTTCTTTCTCCTACTTTAATTTCAGAAGCTGATATTTGATTAACCACTCCATTATTTGTGGCTAAAACTCCGGGACCTGATGTAAAAACTTCCATTTTAGGAAACATCAATAAAAAACTAATTGCTATTGAAGAACCTAAAACCCAATACATAACCGATCTTGCTCCATATTTATCAGACAAATAACCTCCAAAAGCCCTGATAATTCCTGATGGCAAACTAAATAAAGTGGCAAACATTCCTCCCATTACTAAAGTGGTGTGATACACATTCATGAAATTAGGTAACAACCATTGTGAGTAAGCCACAAAACATCCAAAGACTAAGAAATAATAAGCTCCAAATCGCCAAACACGTACATTTTTTAAAGGAGCCAATAACTCTGAAGTTGATCGGGATACTGTTGCTGCTTTTTTATTTTTGGCAAAAAACACAAACAATAATCCAATTGCTACCAATACAATTCCATAAATCACAGGAAGCATTTTCCAGCCGTTATCAGCATCTGTTTCTGATAAAAAATTTAATAAAGTTGGTGCAAAAAACGTAGTTACCGCAGCTCCTGCATTTCCCATTCCGAAAATCCCCAAGGCTCTCCCCTGCCATTCTTTAGGATACCAAACTGAAGTATAACCTACTCCAACAGCAAAACTGGTTCCTACTAATCCAAACAAGAAACTCAATATGGCAAATTCCCAAAATGAACCGGCAAATGGCAATAAAAACAACGGAATAGCACAAAGCAATAACAAAGCTGAGAATACTTTTTTACCACCGTATTTATCAGTTAAAATTCCAATTGGCAAACGAAAAATAGCTCCCGATAAAATAGGCAATCCTAACAACCATCCTACCTCAACAACCGACCAATTGAAAATTCCTCTATCTACTAAAAAAGTAACTAAAACACCATTTAAAGTCCAACAGGCAAAACTGATTGTGAATGCCAGTGTATTCAAAAATAAAATACGATGTGACTGTGATAAATTGCTCATAAATTCCCTGATTTAATTATGATGTAAAGATAAAATAGTCCTTTATCTATAAATATGATAAATATCAGCAAGTTTTATATTCTTACTAAATTCAACTAACTCAAATATAATTTATTTTTAAACACAAAAAACCTCTATTAAAAGCCAAAAGCTTTCCTATAGAGGTTCTTAAAAAAAAACGAATTAATAGACTTTATTTTAATGAAAATAGTTTAGGATTAAATGAAATCATAACCCACGCCCAATTGTTAGTATTTCCAGCATCGGTTACATTTTTAAGTCTTTCTAAAGTTGCAGAAGCAAACATTTGAGAATATCCGGCAGAAACCATAATGTCTTTTTGAACAGCATATCCCAAAGTAAAGTCAATTTCTGTTCCCAGATAACTGTCCATTTTTTCATTAGATGCATTTAAAACTGTATTGGGCGCATTAAATACATGGGGAGTTAAGGTAAACTGCCATTTTTTAAGAGAATAATTTAATTTCAAATAAGCATCCTGCAATCCCACACTATTTTGATGATTTCCTACGTAGAAATAATCCATAAAACCATTAAAAGCGTGATTGGTCCCAAAAATTGGGCTGAATGATTTGACAGTCAAACTCGTATTGTCCTGATCTTTCCCTGAGAGGAATTCATATCCTAAACTAGCTTTAAAAGCATCAGTTAAGGCATATCCTAAATTAGCTCCGGCATACCAGGCACTGACATTATTATTAAAATTTTTTCCTGTTTGTCCGTACAAACCTAAATTGCTATCCCATTTTTTATCTTTAAAAACAAGATAGGTTCCAAAAGTTTGTTTGTAATCGACTTCTAAATTTCCAACCGATTTTTCAAATTCATAACCCGTATTCAGCAATAAAAGACTTGTATTTATTTTACCAAATTGCGTATGATACCAGGCATATTGCATCGATTTATAGTTAGTGGTATAAGGCGTTTTGGGAGCGACTAAATTTTCAGCATTGGCATTCATTGCAAAACCTAAATCCAGTTGATGATTTTTTGGATGAAAAGAAAACAGAGCGGCATCATGGCTTTGTCCTTGTTGTATCCAATCGATTTCACCCAAAATACGCTGATTGTCATACGAAATCACCTGACGTCCAAAGCGGGCACTCCAATTAGGACTAAAATCATATTGTGCCCAGGCTTCAAAAACAGCCACTCCATTTTTATCTGCGGTAGCAGTTGTGCTAACATCACCCCAGCTTCGAATATTCTGTAAAGTCAGTTTGGCTTTTAATTTTTCCTGTTTGAAATTCAAATTCAAACGGGAACGCTGAGAAACAAATGAAGTTGCATCTTCTCCGTTTGACATCGGGCTTTTAAATCCGTTTCGATATTCATAACGAGGTCTGAATTGTAAATTGGCATCCAATTCCTGTGCATAAGTTCCCAGACTTATCATTGCTATGAATGATAAACCGATTATTTTTAGTGCTTTCATATTTAATTTATTTTTTGAGCTTCTTCTTTGATTTTAGCAATTGTTGGATCGGAGTTAACACTCAAACCTTCTTGCTGATATGTCAGTTCTCCGTCGGCATTGAATACGCTTATGATATTAGAATGAGAAAAATCCATTGGTGAAACTTTTTTATAATTTACTGCCAAAACCGCTGCAAACTCTCGTGTATTTTCTTCGGTAGAACGCAGGAAAACCCATTGATTACTATTCATTTTATTTTCGATAGCAAAAGCTTTGAGACGTTTAGGTGTGTCTGTTTCCGGGTCAATACTCACTAAAACCATTTGCACCTTGTCTTTGATATTTTCCGGCAAACGCTGTTCGATATTACGCATATCAGCAACCAAACGGGGACAAGCTGCTTTACAGGAAGTGTAAATCATCACCATCACCAAAACTTTTCCTTTCATATCTTTCATTTCGATATTTTGTCCGTTTTGATTCGTCCATTTTGAAGGAAGATTATAAATAGATAAATCAGAAATCGCTTTGTCTTTTTCAGCAGCTTTTACTTTTTGGTTACAGGATTGTAATGTTACTGCCAACGCAAATATTCCTAAAAAAAGCAAGCTTATGATTCCTTTTTTTATTTTCTGGCATTCTATTTTTGATTTCATCATCTTATATTTTGAATAGTTTTTGCAAGAGCAACTTTATCTTTAGCACAACGAAATCCAAGATTTCTTGTAGTGTATCGCGCTTTTAAACTGCCTCTGAAAGCATAGCGCATAAAGGCAGCATAATTCATTAAATCGGTAGCATTTACTGAACCGCTTCCGCAAAAGAGATTCTTATCGGTATCCTTATCTTTTCTGGATTCGCCGGAAAGAAAAATACTGTTGAAATCGGCCGTCCATTCCCAAACCAATCCGTGCATATCGTAAACGCCCCAATAATTTTTAAAAGTCTGCCCTATCGGATTAGCATAAGTTTTTGGTTTTTCATACCAGGACATGATGTATTTGTTGAAAGCTTCTTTGGTTCTGGCATCGATTCGTTTTTCGTCTGCCATTGCCACATATTCCCATTCGTCCATGGTTGGCAAACGTTTTCCCTGACATTCACAATATTTTTTAGCAGCAAACCAGGAAACATTAGTTACGGGAGCATTACTCAAATTATTTTTACCATAATCAAAATCACTTTCCCATTGGCTTAAATAGCTTTTATCTGCAAAAAGTCCTTTCATTTTAGAGCGACTATAAGCTGGATATTTTTTTACAAAAGCCAGATATTGCGCATTGGTAACCGGATACGCATCCATTTCAAAAGCAGTGATTGCAACCGGCTTCTTATCGGCAGTTCCATAAAGAGGAACGTAAGTTCCTCCTTTTATTGAAACCATTGGTGTTTTCTGAGCCCAAAGCGTTGTCCCAATTCCTAATAAAAATGAGAATAAAACTATTCTTGCCTGTATCATGACTCACTGCTTTTAAAATGACTATTTTATTTTCGCTGCGCCTTTACCATAACTGCTGTCACAACTTTTTTGCTATTTCCCCAGCTTGAATATACATACGTGAGTACGTCGGCAATTTGTTGATCACTTAATGCCTGAGGAGGCATGGCTCCACTAAATTTCTTGCCATTTACAACTATAGGACCGTTCAATCCTTTTACGACTCCTTTGATAGCTCTGTTAACATCTTTGTTCAGATAATCTGATTTAGCCAAAGGAGGAAAAGCACCCGGCACCCCTACTCCTGTTGCCTGATGACAGGCAACACAGGTTTGCATATAAATTGATTTTCCTTTGGTTGCATTCTGACTGTAACCATACAAACCTATTCCCATCATTACGATACTTAATACATACTTTTTCATTGGTATTTCCTATTTATTATTTATTTGAATTTTTAATGTTCGGCTGTTACTTTTGGTGCCGGCTTTGCTCTGATTGCTTTTACTTTGGCCGGAGTTACAACTGTTTTATTGTTTCCCCAACTGTTGTACACATAGGTTAACACATCGGCGACTTCTTCGTCAGTTAAATTCTGACTGGTCATGACATTATTGAATTTTTTACCATTTACTGTAATTTCTCCACTCAATCCATGCAATACAGCGCTAATGGCTCTATTAGGATTAGCATTCAGAAAATCCGATTTTGCTAACGGAGGGAAAGCATTCGGAACTCCTTGTCCTTCTGATTGATGACAGGCAAAACAGGTTCTTCCGTACAATTCTCTACCTGATTTAATTTGCTCCGGAACAGTTTTAGCCACAACGTTTTTCGCAGTACCATTCTCTTTTGGCATGTTTTGTATCGTTCCGCCTTCAGGCAAATAAATTCCTTCCTGAGTTGTTCCTGAATAGACTTTTTTATTCTCATCGCCTTCCACTTTTAGCATTCCCAAAGCTCCTTTGTTGAATGCTCTGAAAATAGAGTGATCAACCAGAATAAAAGTTCCCGGAACATCCACTTTAAACTCGACTATGGCTGAACCACCCGCAGGAATTAAAGTAGTTTGTACATTTTTATTAATTACATCTCCTCCTTCGATGTGTACTTTGTCAAAGATTTCCCCAATAACATGGAATGAAGAAACCAAATTTGGCCCACCATTACCCATATAAATACGAACCGTCTCTCCTACTTTGGCCGTAATGGCTTTATCTCCTGTTACCGCTCCTACTTTTCCATTAAAAACTACATAATCAGCTTGTTCCTTGATGGCTTTATTCATATCAAAGGGTTGTTTTCCTTGTTCGCCATAACTTCCTTTGGTATAAAAATCCCCTTGCATCACATAGTATTCTTTATCCACCGGCGGTAATCCTCCTTCGGGTTCGACCAAAATCAAACCATACATTCCGTTAGCAATGTGCATCCCAACAGGCGCTGTGGCACAGTGATACACATACAAACCGGGATTTATAGTCTTAAAATTGAATACTTTTTCGTGTCCCGGCGCTACCAAAGAAGAAGTTGCTCCTCCACCCGGTCCGGTTACGGCATGCAAATCGATGTTGTGCGGCATTTTGTTATCAGGATGGTTTTTTAAGTGAAATTCGACTTCGTCACCCACTCTGGTTCTGATAAAACTTCCCGGAACAGAACCGCCAAAAGTCCAATAGGTATATTTTACCCCATCGGCCATTTCACCTTCCTGTTCTTTAATTTCCATATTGACTATCAGTTTCATCGCCGCCCGGTCTCCCACCGGTTTAGGAACCAATGGCGGTGCTGTAAGTTCGGCTTCTTTTTGACCATCTGTTTTAATGCTCTGATAATATTGAGCATCTTTGTCTTCTTTTTTGGCACAAGAAAACAAACCAAAAGCCATTGCAATTGCTACAGCAATTCTGATGCTTTGTTTCTTTAAATTTAGTTTGGGTTTCATAGTTATTTGGTGTTAAATTTGTCTTGATTTGTATTACAAATATAAAAGACAAAAACATCCTTTATTATGATATTTGTCATGTTTGCACTTTTTATTCTCATTTATTTCATCAAAAAAACAACTAAAACCAAGACTCCTAAAACCAGACTTAAACTATATTTCCAAAACGAATTTGCCTTCTTCAGTTCCATAAATTGGAAAGCAACTAACAGGAATTTTATAGAAGAAAAAAACAGAATTAAAAGGATTATATCATCAGAAAAAAGGTCAGCATTTGAAATTAAAGCAGTAACCAAAGTCAAGACAATCAATAATCCATACGTAAATACCAGTGATTTTTTCATTTGCTAAAAAATTAAATAGAGAATTGGAAATAACAACAACCAGATCAAATCGCACATGTGCCAGAAAGCAGCACAGGCTTCCACATCTTCAATTTGAGTATCCGATTTTTGCTTTGTCATTCCGTAATTCGTCCAGATTAAAATGACCAATCCGATAATGACATGAATCAGATGGAATCCTGTTAACAACCAATAAAACGTGAAAAACATGTTGGTATCCAATGTAATCCCGGACTCGATTTTATGATAATATTCCAGGCTTTTCAGGATTAAAAACAATAATCCTCCCAGCATGGTCAGTTTAAAATAAAACGATGATTTTTGAATGTTTTTCTCTTTGAATTGCTGTACCGCATTGGCCATAAAAAAACCACTTGACAACAGAAAAACAGTATTTATGGCCCCAAAAGTAGTATTGAGTTGTAATCTTGATTGATGGAATAATTCTGTTTGTTCACTTCCGTAAAAAACCAATGCCACCATTGCTATCCCGAAAGTAATCAGTTCCAGAAAAATAATAATCCACATCAGAATACCTCCCGGCGGATAATAAATATTTTTATAATTGATTTTTAGTGTTTCCATTTTTTGTTTGTCTTAAAATAAACTACTCCCAATCCAGCAATCGTTTTTCGCCTTCAATTTTCCTGATATCGGAAATATCCTGAGACATTTCGATGACTCCTTTGTAATTTTTATCAGCATCACGAACAGCGAAATAGCGAATGTAAATCAGACGTTCTTTGTAATTGATCCAAAAAGAAGATTCGTTTTTTGTTCCTTTTCGAAATTCTTCCAGGATTCTAAGAACCGTTCCCACACTTTTGGGCGGATGGCAAAATTTCACCTCACGGCCAATGATTCCGGCACTTCTGGGAAAAACGCGCTCTTCTCCACGATTGTAAAAAATCACTCTGTCATTTTCATCCACATAAGTCAAGTCCAAAGGCATCGTTCTGAAAAGTAAATTCACCTGCTCCACAGTCATATAACCTTCATCATAATGCGAAGTGTTTTCAAGCGAAAAAGGCAACTCCCGCTGTGTAAAATCCTCACTTGGATGAATGTATTCTTCTTGAGGAAAAGGCGCAGGATTTTGCGGTAACATCCAGCCTATTTCTTCTTCACCAACACGCATTTTTATCCAGTCTTCTTCAGTAAGCAAGTCCAACGCATTGGGAAACAAAACCGTTTCTTCCACATGCATCAGCCGATAAATCCCATCCACCAGAAACGGAGTATTGATAGTTACTTTCTCAAAATTTTGATTCCTAAGATAATAACGAATCAAACGAAATTGATCTCTCAAATTATCATGAAATGACCACATTCCCTGTGAAGGACCAACCCAGTTTTTCTTTTCTAAAAAGGGAAAAAGCTGGTTTTCTTTTCGCGCAAATCGTTTTTCAATCGTGGATAACTGATTAAAAACATTGGTATATTTTTGAAAATCCTCTTCTGGAATGGTATTCGATAATTCTTCTAAAAGAGAATGAATCAGGTCATTTTCCTGAAAATACACCCGAATGGGGTGTCCTTCAGGAAGCTTTGTAGTATGTGTTGTTTCTGTCATTGTTGTTTTATTTTGAAGCATTTTTATTTTTTCCAACCATATAAGGCACATAAGAGCATTTAAGCGTTACTTATATGGAACTTATATGCCTTATATGGTTAGTTAATCTTATCTTATTATTTTTGGTGTTTTATCTTCTCGTATAATTTGACTAACGACTGTAACAGCTCGACTGCTGTTGTTAAAATCTGATAATGATTTTGCCCGAACATTTGTGGTAAATAGTACTTGGCTTCGGCTTCAATTGCCAAAGCATAAGAATTAATATTTTTACTGTTCAATTCCCGAAGTGCCTGTTTGACATCGTTGATGCCGTATTTTCCTTCGTATTTATCGTAATCATTGGGCTTTCCGTCAGAAATCAGGATAACCCATTTATTTTTAGTATTCCTTTGATCCAGTCGGATACCGGCATGACGCAACGCAGCTCCAATCCGGGTATAACCGTTAGGTTCTATGGCTCCAATTTTATGTTTGCCAATGTTCCAATTTTCGTCAAAATCCTTGACAGTCAAATAGGTCGAATAGTTTCGGGTTTTTGAATAAAAACTGTCTATCGAAAAATCGATATTGAATTCGTTCAGGATTTCTCCAAACAAAATTGAAACCTCTTTTTCTACATCAATCACTCGGTTTCCGGCAGCATAACTGTCACTGGACAGACTGATATCCAAAAGAATCAGAATGGATAAATCTTTCTCTTTTTTACGATTTGAAATATAAACTTTCTCCGAAGGTGTTCTTTTCGAATGCACATCAACATACAAATCGGTAATGGCATCAATATCAAATTCCTCGCCTTGTGTCTGGCGCTTTTGCTGCTGCATTTTGTTGTTAACATTCGTCAACATTTTGCGCAAGCCTAATAAAGTTGAAGCGTTTTTGGTAATGGTATTTTTGTAATAATCAGCATCCGTTTTTTGCTGTAATTTGGGATAGACTTTACAAAAATTTTGTTTGTAAACCGCTTTGCTACAATCCCATTCGTCATACAGCAAATGAAAACCTTTAGCATCCACTTCGGCACTTTCTGAAACAGAAGTATTTTCGATAAAGTCAGCCTGATAAACCGAATGTGCAGTATCATCAACACGAACGGTATATTTCATATTCAATTCTTCCAGCGCATCCTGATGCTCTTCAAGTTCGTCACTACCATCAAAATCACGCCAAACACCATTGAATTCTTCAGCCGTTTCTACCTTTTCAAAATTATGCAGCATGACATAATCTTCCTGTTGTTTTTTATCCAATTCCACCGTTACCACTTCTTCCACTGCTGTTGCTTTCAATGTGGTGGTTGGCTGGTTTTCAATCCCTTTTTTGGTAATGTCAGAGAAATTTTCGAGTAACGTTTCAGAATTTTGTTCCACTTCGTTTTTCATCCATTTGCCATAAAGCCAGGAAAAATCAGCAGCTTTTTTCTCAGTTGCCTGTTCGATAAAATGCTGCTTTGCCTGGGAATGAAAATTTCTGTCGATAGCATATTCTTCGAAAATAATTTTCAAAATCGCATCAGCACTTTCGAATGCTTTTTGCTGCGAAAGTTCCAGTGACGGTTCATTTTCTTCAGAAGTCCAATTGAGATTTAATCGTTGTTGAACACTTAAAAACAGTGTTCGAAAAAGATAAAAAGTCAGATTTTCTTCTTTCGTGGCTAATTCGGCAAAGGAAATTGGAAGGAAAAAATTATTGTTTTTATAACCGCCTTCCCTTTCAGCCGGATAAATAGCGATAGCCTTTCCGGTTAATGCCCGAGCCAGAATGGTCAATCGCGGTTTGATGTCAATTAGAAAAACCGTTTTTTCTAAAATTTCGGGAGCTGTTTTTTTTCTTTTTTTCAATTGCTTGAAAAACTTCCCAACTAAATATTCGTCTAATTCAAATCCCATATTTTTTTTAGTATTCAGTGTTCGGTTAATTAGTAATCAGTGATTTAGAATAGTCAATATTTTCGCCAGTTCACTGAACACTAAAAATCTGACCACTGACCACTCTTTTCTATATCATCAAATCGCACAAATCTTTCAGGGCTTGAATTGTTTGTAAATCATCTGTCAACGGTTCTACAATAGCCACATGAACAGACAATCGTTTAGGCAATCCGCTGTGGATGATTTTAGCGGCATCAACCAGCAATCGGGTGGAAACCGTTTCGGTCAATCCTAATTCAGTCAGATTCCTAATTTTATTCCCAATGGCGACTAATTTCTTAGCGGTATCCGAATCAATTTCGGTTTCATTAATCAGGATTTCTGTTTCAATTTTTGGTTCGGGATAATCAAAAGAAACTGCAATAAATCGCTGGCGTGTAGATGGTTTTAGCTCTTTAAAACCTCTTTGATAACCCGGGTTAAAAGAAGCAACCAACATAAAATCCTCATGTGCTTTCACCGTTACACCCAGTTTATCGATAAACAATTCGCGTCGGTGATCAGTCAGGGAATGAATAGCCACAATCACATCGGGACGGGCTTCGGCAACCTCATCGAGATAAAGAATAAAACCTTCTTTTACGGCTGTTGTCAAAGGTCCGTCAAGCCAAACCGTTTCGGCTCCTTTGATGATAAATCGCCCAATTAAATCAGTAGAAGAAGTTTCTTCATGACAACTAATAGTAATGAGTTTTTTATCCAATTGATGCGCCATGTATTCTATAAAACGGGATTTTCCCGTTCCTGTTGGTCCTTTCAATAAAATGGGGATTTTGTTTTTATAAGCTTGTTCAAAAACATCCATCTCTTTGCCAACAGCATGGTAATAAGGTATATTTATTAAAGTATCTACTAACATATTTTTAAAATTTTTAGAAAAAAACCGGAATTCCCAACAAAGGTTTTCATGGAAATGCAGTAACTAAGAAACAGTTGTTAAAGTCTTCCGGTTAAAAAAAAGGGATTCGTTAGTTATTTTATTTCTAAAGCTTCATCCGAAGGACGTCCGTATTTAAAGAAATCATAAATAAACAGACTTATTCCGATGGTAAACATAGTAGCGCAAATGAGCAGCACAACAAAATGAATACTAATTTCGTTTTGAACCACCATAAATTCCATTTTCATTTTGCGTTCCAAATAGACCTGAACCACACCGGCAACTCCAAAAGCAGTTGTCATTCCTAACATTCCTACATTGGATAACCAAAATGCTACATTTCCCTGTGTACTATTGTAGCGTTTGCGCCCGGTTAAATTTGGAAGTGCGTAACTGATAATTGCCAAAACAATCATCGCATAAGCGCCCCAAAAGGCGTAATGTCCGTGCATAGCCGTTACTAATGTTCCGTGTGTGTACAAATTGGTTTGAGGTAAAGTATGCGCGAAACCAAGTAAACCAGCTCCAATAAATGATACTATAGAAGCGCCAATAGTCCAGAATAAAGCTATTTTGTTAGGATGACTTTTTTCTCCTTTGCGATACATATTCACTGCAAATAATGCCATAGCCAGGAAAGCCAAAGGTTCCAAGGCAGAGAAAATTCCACCAACAATCAACCAGATTTTATTTACTCCAATGTAATAATAGTGATGTCCTGTTCCCAAAACTCCTGAAAGGAAAGTAAGCCCCACAATTACGTACAGCCATTTTTCGATAACCTCTCTGTCAACTCCGGTCAATTTGATTAACAGGAATGAAAGAATCCCTCCCATAATCAACTCCCAAACTCCTTCAACCCATAAATGCACTACCCACCAACGGAAAAAAGAATCCGTTACCTGACTGTCAAACCAAATCATTCCTGGTATATACAATAAAGCGGCAAAAAATAAGCCCATAACCAGTACTATTGCCGTAGTCGTTTTTTGTTTTCCTTTATACAGCGTTCCTATAATTAAGAATAAGAAAAGTAAAACGTTAACTACCACTAAATAATCCAGCTCTCTTGGAATCTCCAGAAATTTTCTTCCTTCCCAATGGTTTAAGTGAAAACCAACAATGGCTACAACTCCCACCACTGCTAAAGAAATTAATTGTACATAAGCCCATTTTACGCTTATGAGTTCGTGTTGCGCTTCTTCGGGAATAATGTAATAGGCTGCTCCCATAAAACCCGTTAGCAACCACACCACCAACAAATTAGTATGCACTGCACGCGCTGTATTAAACGGAATAATATCGTGTAATCCCTGAATTCCTATTCGGTCAAAGCCCATGATAAAGCCATAAACAATTTGCAATGAGAACAAAAGCATGCACAATGCAAAAAACCAATAGGCGACTTTTTGTGATTTATATTTCATATTTGTAAAATTTAATTATTTTCTTTTGCTAATGGTGAAACCACTCGTTCAAAACCATTCAAATCAATTTTCCCAATCCATTTTAAATAGGCAACAACAGCATCGGCGTCTTTTTCATTCATTTTATAAACTACCATTTTTCGTCCGTTGGGTGCCCAGGGAACCGGCGACATCAAAGCAGCTTTGATATATCCTTCTCCTCTTCGCTCCACTACTTTTGTCAATTCGGGAGCATAATAGCCTCCTTCTCCCATAATGGAATGGCATCCCATACAATTATTGGTTTCCCAAAGCTCCTTTCCCCGCACTACCTGTTTATCAATTTTGGTATAATTTGTTTGGTCATTTCGGGGCATGAACGAATAAATGGTCAATCCTATAAAAATTAAAAAGGTGACCAGAGTTCCTCCCAAAAAAAATGCTCTTGCTTGTGATTTTGAAAGCATAATTACTTGTTTTTGTTTGTTAATAAAATTACTTGAACTCAAATAAAGGATAAATTTGTCTTTTATTTGATATTGCAAAGAAAAGACTGATATGAAATTTAAAATATGATTTAAATCATATTCTGTCTTTTTTATTCTTCTTAAAATTACATTCTCAAATAAGAGTATTCAATACCATCCTAAACAACTAATTAAAAATGAATTACAAAACAAAATTTCACACAGCATAATTTAGGACAATTTTATCCTTTTTATTCGAAACATTATTTTATATCAAAAAAATTAAAACTTAAAGAACAACAATTATGGAAACATTAGAAAAAACAACCATCGGAGAATATGTAGCAAAAGATTTCAGAACAGCAGCCATTTTTTCAAAATACGGCATCGATTTTTGCTGCAAAGGAAACAGAACAATTGAAGAAGCCTGTGACAAAAAAGGACATGATTCAGAAACTATTTTAAATGAAATCAATGCTGTTTTAAACACTAAAAATGATAACAACATCGATTTTCAATCATGGCCTCTGGATTTATTAGCCGACTATATCGAGAAAACCCATCACCGTTATGTAGAAGAAAAAACACAAATCTTACTTCCTTTTTTAGACAAATTGTGCAGAGTACACGGCACATCTCATCCTGAATTATTTGCCATCAATGAATTGTTCATTGGCTGTGCAGGCGAATTGGCACAACACATGAAAAAAGAAGAACTGATTTTATTTCCTTTTATCAAAAAAATGGTCAAAGCAACACTACAGGATGAGTTGGTAGAGCAGCCACATTTTGGCACTGTCGAAAATCCAATTGCTATGATGATGCACGAACACGATGCCGAAGGAGAGCGTTTTAGAAAAATAGCCGGATTAACCAATGATTATAACCCACCGGCAGATGCCTGCAATACTTACAAAGTAACCTTTGCGATGCTTCAGGAATTTGAACAGGATTTACACAAACACATCCATTTGGAAAACAACATCTTATTTCCAAAAGCAGTAGAATTAGAGAAAAAATTTTCAGCAAAATAATAAAAACAAATAAGTAAACAGGGGCTCGCTTAAGAAAAGTTAGACACGAATTCCACCAATGGTCACTAATTCTAATCAATAAAAAATCAAATAACACCAATTTCTATCCGCCGTTGGCAGATTCGTGTAATTAAAAAGAGTCTAATTGGTGTTTATTTGTGCAATTTGTGGTGAAATTTTTTAAATGCGAATGCACAAGTGAGTAAACTAAAATCATCAAATGCTATGGAAAAATATGTTATCAAAAGAAACGGCCAATACAAGCCTTTTGAACCTTTTAAAATAAAAGATGCTATCGAAAAAAGCTTCCTGAGTGTTTCCATGGCAATTGATGAAAACATTTTTGAAAATGTTATTCGGGACTTAGAGTCTAAAGAAACCTGGGCGGTAGAAGAAATACAGGATTTAATAGAGAAAAATCTTTTCGAAAAAAAGTATTTTGAAGTCATGCGTTCGTTTATGCTGTTCCGCCATACCCGAAAACTGCAACGCGAGCATATTGATGGTTTAAATGAAGACACCACTTATGTGGACAGCACCCAAACTATTGAAGAATACATTGAACAAACCGATTGGCGCATTAATGCCAATGCCAATACCTCCTACTCTAATGCCGGTTTGGTCAATAATGTGGCGGGAAAAATCATTGCTAATTATTGGCTGGACAAAGTTTACAGTAAAGAAGAAGGTTATGCACACCGCAACGGAGCTATTCACATTCATGATTTGGATTGCCTGACCGGCTATTGCGCCGGCTGGAGTTTGCGGGTATTATTAAACGAAGGCTTTAACGGAGTTCGCGGTCGTGTGGAAAGTAAAGCTCCTTCGCATTTCAGGGAAGCGCTGGGACAAATGGCTAATTTTCTTGGGATTTTGCAAAGCGAATGGGCAGGTGCTCAGGCTTTCAGTTCGTTCGATACTTATTTGGCGCCTTATGTTTTCAAAGACAATCTTTCTTTTGATGATGTACTGAAAGCGGTTCGCAGTTTTGTTTACAATCTGAATGTTCCGGCGCGTTGGGGACAATCGCCTTTTACCAACATTACTTTGGATTGGGTAGTTCCCGAAGATTTGAAAACGCAGATTCCGACAAAAAATGATTTACATTTTTTTGAGGGAAATTTCAATTATGATCTTTTGGTCAGAGCCAAAGAACGAGGCGTAACTAAATTAACCGATTTGCGTTACGAGCATTTTCAAGCCGAAATGAACCTCATTAACAAAGCCTATTACACCGTAATGACCGAAGGCGATGCCAATGGACAGCCTTTTACCTTCCCGATTCCAACGGTAAATATCACCGAAGAATTTGACTGGAACGGAGAAAATACCGATTTGCTTTTCGAAAATACAGCTAAAATTGGTTCTTCTTATTTCCAAAATTTCATCGGGAGCCAATATGTTTTAGATGAAAACGGAAATAAATCCGAAAATCCGAATGCTTATAAACCCAATGCCGTTCGTTCCATGTGTTGTCGTTTGCAATTAGATTTACGCGAATTGTTAAAACGTGGAAATGGTCTTTTTGGAAGTGCCGAAATGACGGGAAGTATTGGTGTTGTGACCATCAACATGGCGCGTTTGGGCTATTTATACAAAGGAAATAAAGCCGAATTATTCGAACAATTAGACCGATTATTATACATTTCGAAATCGACTTTGGAGAAAAAAAGAATCTTTATTCAGGAAATGTACGACCGTGGTTTGTATCCGTACACCAAGCGTTACCTGCAACATTTCAGAAATCATTTTTCTACCATTGGCGTAAACGGAATCAACGAAATGATTGTCAATTTTACCGAAAACCAGGATACCATAACTTCCAACACAGGAATTGCATTGGCTTCTGAAATTCTGGATCATATTCGCAACCGAATGAAAGAATTTCAGGAACAAACCGGAAATCTCTATAATCTGGAAGCCACGCCAGCCGAAGGAACTACCTATCGTTTTGCTAAAGAAGACAAAAAACGCTTTGCCGATATTTATCAGGCGGGACAGGAAGAAAATATTTATTACACTAACAGTTCACAAATTCCGGTAAATCATACTGAAGATCCTTTCGAAGCCTTGTTTTTACAGGATGAATTGCAATGCAAATACACCGGAGGAACGGTTTTGCATTTGTATATGAGTGAAAAAATCAGTTCTCCTGAAGCCTGTAAACAATTTGTAAAAAAAGTGTTGTCTAACTTTAAACTGCCTTACATCACCGTAACCCCGGTATTTAGTGTTTGCCCGGTTCATGGTTATTTGAATGGTGAGCATGAATATTGCCCAAAATGTGATGATCTTTTATTAATGGAAAAAAGTTAAAAGTTATGAGTTAAGTGTCAGCTATCTAAAAATTAGCAACTAACTCATAACTCGTAACCCTTAACACATAACTCATAACTCATAATCCAAAAAACATGAAAACAGCCACGAACCCTATTTTAGAAGAAAAACAGCATTTAAGAACCAAATGCTTAGTGTACACCCGAGTAATGGGCTATCACAGACCTGTAGAAAGTTTCAACATTGGAAAAAAAGGAGAACACAAACAACGCACTCATTTCAATGAAGGAAAATGTTAGTACACCTATTTACAGCATAACGCCTTTTACATTATTAGATTATGCGCATCAATCAGCCTGTATTCTTTGGTTTGCAGGCTGTAATATGCGCTGTCTTTATTGTTACAATCCCGAAATTGTTCTCGGAAAAGGAAGTATTTCTTTCGAAAAAACGCTTGCTTTTCTTCATTCCCGTAAAAATTTACTCGATGCCGTTGTCTTTAGCGGAGGCGAATGTTTGTTACACAAAAACATCATTGAACTGATTATCGAAGTCAAAAAAATGGGCTTCTTAGTAAAAATTGACACCAACGGCTCAAAACCAAATCTCCTAAAAACACTGATTGAAAAGCAATTAATTGATTATGTCGCTTTGGACTTTAAAGCCCTGTCAGAGCATTTTGAAAAAATAACCCAATCATTGCTTTTTTCTCCGTTTGAAAAATCCTTACATTTATTGCTGGAAAGCCCGCTTCCGTTTGAAGTACGTACCACTGTTCATTCGGAATTGCTTACTGAGAAAGACATCCAACAAATGATTGTTTATTTAGAAAAGAAAAATTACACCGGAAATTATTACATCCAGCATTTTGTAAATGATGTAAAAACCCTGGGCAAATTAGAACATTCGTTCCGGGAATTAGACAGTCAAAAACTTTCTACACCAAAAATCAACGTCCATTTTAGAGGATAATTATGCAAAAATCCTGGCTTTTAATCTGTTTTATCAATTTCTTTATCGCAGCACTCATGGGATTACTGCTTCGATTGCTGTATGTATTCCCTATTGAGAGTATCAATTATCAGTTTTTATTGCACGGTCATTCCCATGTAGCCATGTTAGGCTGGGTTTACCTGATGATTTTCAGTTTGATTGTTCATTTTTTTATTCCAAAAACAGCACAGCAAAAACCCGTTTACAACCGATTATTCTGGCTAACTGAAATTGCTGTTATCGGTATGATGTTTCGCTTTCCTGTTGAAGGATATGCATTGTTTTCGATAGCTTTTTCTACACTGCATATTTTTTGCAGTTATTATTTCTGCCGATTAGCCTGGAAAGATGCCCGTACTGATTCACTGCCGGAAAAACTACTTTTGAGAATAGCTTTATTTTTCATGATTCTATCGACTCTGGGCGTTTGGTGTCTGGGACCGGCAGTTGGATTATTGGGTAAAGCCAGTGCTTTTTATCAAATAGCCATTCAGTTTTTCCTGCATTTCCAATTCAACGGTTGGTTTTTGTTTGCCATTTTAGCTTTATTTTTTAATCAATTAAAAGGCAATATCAACGAAAAGCAATTTCGATTGTTCTATAATTTTTTGGTTACAGCTACCATTTTAACTCTGGCTTTGCCGATGAGTTGGTATCTTCCTAATCCCGTTTTTCATTGGATAAACAGCCTGGGAGTGCTACTACAACTGCTTTCTTTTTTTATTTTTATTCAAATAATTAGACCCCATTTTCCAACTTTCTTCACCGCTTTAAAACCCGTTGAAAAACTCGTTTATGGTTTTGCATTCACTTCATTATTCCTAAAAGTAATCATTCAATTAGTGGTTTTAATTCCGGAATTAGCTCAAATTTCACATCAGATTCGGAATTTTGTAATCGGTTATATTCATCTGACGATGTTAGGGATTATCACCGGTTTTTTGTTTGCTTTTTTGTTGAAAAATTCTTTTTTAAACGAGTCAAAAAAAATATCCAATTGGGGAATAAAACTATTCATTTTTAGTTTTGTACTAACCGAATTGTTGTTATTCGGACAAGGCATTTATCTCTTTTTTGGCCTTGGACAATTCCCTTGCTATTACCAAAATCTATTTTTATCTAGTATTTTCTTACCTATAGCTATTTTTATGCTTGTTTTAGGGCTTTTTAAAGGCACAATTAAATCACATAAATACTGAAAATTGAGTCGAATAATAACGCTTATTTTCTATAAATTTGTAAAAAACTAATTATGTTCTCTAAAACCTGTGAATACGGGATTCGGGCAACTATTTTCATTGCATCTGAATCCTATCAAAACAATAGAGTCGGACTGAAAGATATTGCAAAAAAGATAGATTCTCCTGAGGCTTTTACTGCCAAGATATTACAGATTTTATCCAAAAACAATATTATCAATTCTATCAAAGGTGTGGGCGGTGGCTTTGAGATTCCAAAAGAAAAAATGAGTCAACTCAAATTGTCTCAAATTGTAACGGCACTGGAAGGCGATTCTGTTTTTACCGGATGTGGTTTGGGTTTAAGCCATTGTTCTGAGGAACATCCTTGTCCGGTACATGAAAAATTCAAATCGATTAGAAATGAATTGGCTTTTATGTTAGAAAACACTAATTTGGAGGAATTAGCAATGGGAATTAAATCAGGAGATACTTTTTTAAGGTATTAACTTTTTAAATTAAATTAGCTTTACAAAACAACAAACAACATATTACAATTAAACAACGCTTGTAATCAAGATTAACAATGGATACAAACAAAATAAAAGATCTAAAAGAACGAATATTACAACTAAAGAAAGAGAAAAATGCGGTTATTCTAGCCCATTATTATCAGGAAAATGATATTCAGGATATCGCGGATTATGTAGGGGACAGCTTGGGATTATCACAAGAAGCAATGAAAGTGGATGCCGATATTATTCTTTTTGCTGGGGTGCATTTTATGGCCGAAACAGCTAAGATTTTAAATCCAACAAAAAAAGTAATTCTTCCGGATTTGAATGCAGGATGTTCTTTGGCAGAATCCTGCCCTCCGGACTTATTTAAAAAATTCATCGACGAGCACCCTGACCATACTGTTATTACTTATGTAAATTGCTCTGCCGAAGTAAAAGCTTTGACTGATATTGTAGTTACTTCTGCAAATGCGGTGAAAATTGTAGAATCAATTCCAAAAGACAAACCTATCATATTTGCTCCGGATAAGAATTTAGGAAAATATGTAATGAGCAAAACAGGTCGTGACATGTTACTTTGGGATGGTTCCTGCGTTGTACACGAAGCCTTTTCATTAGATAAATTAATCGAATTACACAAGCAACATCCAGATGCAAAAATTATTGCACACCCAGAATCAGAAACTCATATTTTGGCCACTGCGACCTATATTGGTTCTACTTCTGGAATGATTGATTATGTAAAAAACAATCCTAACAATAAATTTATTGTAGCTACTGAATTTGGTATTTTGCACAAAATGCAACAGGAAGTACCTGATAAAATCTTAATTCCTGCTCCGGCAAAAGAGGATAATACTTGCGCCTGTAGCGAATGTGGTTATATGAAAATGAACACCTTACAAAAAGTTTACGATTGTTTAGTAAACGAAAGCCCTGAAGTTCACGTAGCCGAAGACATTATCCAAAAAGCATTAGTTCCAATTGAGAGAATGCTTGAATTATCAAAATAATGACAAATACCAATTACTTGATTATAGGTTCTGGTGTTGCCGGTTTGACATTTGCACTAAGAATAGCAGAGCAATTTCCAAACAAAAAGATTACCATTGTAACCAAGGCAAATGCTGACGAATCTAACACTAAATACGCTCAGGGCGGTATAGCCATTGTTACGGATAAAACGGAAGATTCTTATCAAAAACACATCGAAGACACTTTGATTTGTGGTGACGGCTTATGTGATGAAGCCGTTGTAAAAATGGTCGTTACCGAAGGTCCTAAACGATTAAAAGAACTAATCGAATGGGGCGCTAAATTTGACAAAAACTCTGATGGAAATCTTAATTTAGGTAAAGAAGGTGGACATTCTGAAAATCGCGT
Organism: Flavobacterium flavipallidum; assembly: GCF_038289905.1. Classification (NCBI taxonomy): domain Bacteria; kingdom Pseudomonadati; phylum Bacteroidota; class Flavobacteriia; order Flavobacteriales; family Flavobacteriaceae; genus Flavobacterium; species Flavobacterium flavipallidum. Next base: position 62,950 of record NZ_JBBYHU010000002.1, read on the forward strand.
CGTACATCATAAAGACCAAACAGGTCATGAGATAGAACGCGCTATTTTGATGCAGGTGTATCAAAAAGAAAACATTACCGTTTTAGATCATCATTTTGCCGCCGATTTAATCACGGCCGATAATTACTGTTTAGGTGCTATTGTTTTGGACGAAAGCACCAAACAAATAAGCACTTACCTCTCCGATATCACACTTTTAGCAACAGGCGGAATTGGTCATCTTTATGGACACACCACTAATCCTGTAATTGCAACCGGAGATGGAATTGCCATGGCATACCGTGCTAACGCCAAGATTAAAGAAATGGAATTCATCCAATTCCATCCTACCGCTTTTTATGAAAAATCTACTGGTTCAAAATTTTTAATTTCAGAAGCAGTTCGCGGTTTTGGTGCTTATTTGCGTACCAAAAAAGGGCATCGTTTCATGATCGATTATGATTCCAGAGAAGAATTGGCATCCAGAGATATTGTTTCCCAAAGCATTGATTTAGAATTAAAAAAATCAGGTGATGACTGTGTGTATTTAGACTGCACTCATCTTGATATCGAAGCTTTCAAAAAGCATTTCCCGATGATTTACAATCATTGTTTAAAATCAGGAATTGATATTGCTAAAGACTGGATTCCGGTAGTTCCTGCACAGCATTACATCTGTGGCGGAATTGTAGTTGATATGAACGGAAAAACATCGGTAACCAATTTATTTGCCTGTGGCGAATGCTCTCAAACAGGTCTACATGGCGCCAACCGATTAGCATCCAATTCATTACTAGAAGCATTAGTGTATTCGAGTAGAATTTACGAATATTTGGCCAATCCTAATTTGGAAATAAAAACAATAAAGAAGGATGTTCAGGAAATCGAAGCTACAGAAAAACCAGAAATAAACGCTGAGTATTTAGCAAAATTAAAAGCAGATCTTCAACTTTTAATGAGGCAAAATGCAGGTATTGTTCGTTACGACTCCGATTTGATCAAAGCCAAAGAACAGCTTTTAAATTGGAAACAAGAATTAGAAACAATTGGCAAAACGCAACAAATTAACACTTCCTATTTTGAATTATTAAACATGATAACTATAGGATACTTGATTGTGACACAATCTATCGAGAGACATGAAAATCGTGGTGGTTTTGTAAAATTTGATTCGGCACCATTCGGCAATAAAAATTCCTAAACTAATTTTAGTAATCAAAAAAGATATTCTTTTTTTTACTGATAATTAAACCTTTTATTCTTTTTACTATCTTACTGCTATAACTTTTAACATAAATCAAAAAAGAAATGAAAAAATTAATTATTGCCGCATTATTACTTGTTGGAGTAGCAAGTTTTGCTCAGGACAACAATGACAGACCACAAAGAGGTAACATGACACCTGAGCAACGTACAGAGCAACGTATCGCTAGAATGACAAAAGATCTAAACTTAGATGCTAAACAACAGGAACAACTAAAACAACTTTATGCTGACGAAGCAAAAAACAGAGAAGCCAGAATGGCCGAAATGAAAGAAAAGAAAGGTCAAGGCAGAGAAATGATGGCTGAACAAAGAAAAGCTATGGAAGGAAAAATGGCAGCTATCTTAACCCCTGAGCAATTAGCAAAATGGAAAAGCAATCAGGAAAAAATGCAACAAAGAATGCAACAAAGAATGAGTGAAAGACAAGGCGGCGGAATGGGAGATGATAGACCAGCCGGCGGTAATATGGAAAACTAAAAAAAAAGCTTCGAGAACCAACTCGAAGCTTTTTTTTGCTCTTTAAAATTATAATGTTTTCGAAACGGTATCGATTGCATTTATAGTAAAATCCAAATCTTCATAACTTAAAGCATCCGTTATAAACCAGGTTTCATAAGCTGATGGTGCGATATAAATTCCTTCCTTCAATAAACCGTGGAAGAATTTCTTAAAAGTATCATTATCTCCCTTAGCCGCCGTTTGAAAATCAACAACCGGACTGGCATCAAAATGTACTGAAATCATCGAACCTACTCTATTAATAGTATAAACGATATTATTTGCTTTTAATACTCTATGAATTCCAGCTTCCAGATAAGCTGTCTTTTCTTCTAATCTTTGAAAAATAGCTACATCATTATTTAGAGATTCTAACATCGCTTTACCTGCAGCCATAGCCAATGGATTTCCTGACAAAGTACCCGCCTGATAAACTGGTCCAAGTGGCGCCAAATAATTCATGATTTCTTCGCGGGCTGCAAAAGCACCCACCGGCAATCCGCCACCTATCACTTTTCCGAAACAAACGATATCAGCATCAATTTTCAATAATTCCTGAGCACCACCTTTAGCCAAACGGAAACCAGTCATTACCTCATCAAAAATCAATAAGATTCCGTTTTCAGAGCACAATTGGCGTAAGCCTTCCAGAAAACCTTTGATTGGAGGAACACAACCCATATTTCCAGCAACCGGCTCCACTATGATGGCTGCAATTTCGTTAGGATTCGCTTGGATTAAACTCTTTACATTCTCTAAATCGTTGTATTTAGCCAATAAAGTATCCTTAGCTGTTCCGGCTGTAACACCAGGACTATTAGGTGTTCCAAATGTCATGGCACCACTTCCGGCCTGAATCAGGAAAGAATCAGAATGACCGTGATAACAACCTGCAAATTTTATTATTTTATCTCTTTTAGTAAATCCGCGCGCTAATCTTACCGCACTCATACAAGCTTCGGTACCTGAATTTACAAAACGAATTTTATCAATATTAGGCACCATTGAAACCGCCAAAGCAGCGATTTGAGTTTCTAATTCAGTTGGCATTCCAAAAGATGTTCCCAATTTAGCTTTCTCAGTTACCGCCTCAACTACCGGCTCATAAGCATGACCCAAAATCATTGGGCCCCATGAATTAATATAATCAATCAATCGGTTTCCGTCTTCATCATATAAATAAGCACCTTTGGCTTGTTTCACAAAAATAGGAGTTCCTCCTACCGATTTGAATGCTCTAACCGGCGAATTTACACCTCCCGGAATTACTTTTTCTGCTTCAGCAAATAGCTGACTACTTCTTTGGTATAACATTTAATTTAAAATTTCTGATTTTAGAGTTTAGAATTTAGATTTACAATCTTACTCTCTAACAAACTTATTATTTTAATAACTAATTAATTCACTTTCAATTTCTGCCCCACAAACAGCGTATTATCGGACAACTTATTTCTTTCTTTTAAATCATCAATCAAGACATTGTATTTTTTAGAAATTGAATATAAAGTATCTCCTTTTTGAACCTCATAATACTCTTCATTTTTTAAGCGCCTATCGGTTACGGTGTTGTTTCGACTTTCTCTAGACACATATTTATTACCCAAAACCTGCGCATCATATTGAGCCAAATTATAACGCTCTATATACGAAATCAACTTATCCGGATATTTAGGATCGGTTGCATAACCAGCTTTTCTTAAACCTCTCGCCCAGGCTTCGTAATCATCTTTATCCAACTCAAACAAACTAGCATATCTTACTTTTCCTTTTAAAAACAAAGCATGATCCCTGTAAGATTCAGCTACTTTATTGTATTTTCTAAAACATTCCTGACTACTATCATCATCGTGTTTAACCGAATCTCCAGTCCAATCAGAATGGCATTTAATACCAAAATGATTATTGGCACTCACTGCCAAATCGCCTCTTCCTGCTCCTGATTCTAAAATACCCTGAGCCAAAATGATACTTGCCGGAATGCCGTAATTTTTCATGTTACTCATAGCAATATCTTTGAATTGAGCTACATAATTACTTACTACTTCACTAGTAACTATTGTCTTTGAAGTTGATGTAATAACTTCGTTTCTGTCTTTAGTGTTTTTTTTATTTCCGGAAGAATAAGTACTGTTTTTACCGGCAGATTTTTTAGTTGTTACAATTGGGGATTTTGTAGCATGACAACTAATTAAGGTTAAAACAATCAAGAGTAGTAGGCTTTTCTTAAACATCGATATTTATTGTTGATAATTGTTTCTTTTTCAATTTGGCATTCATTCCAAAAATTCCTTGTAATCCTCCGGTATGAATAAGTAAAATATTCGAATGAGCCGGAAAATAATTCTTTTGTATCAAATCCATAACACCAAAAACCATTTTTCCGGTGTAAACAGGATCTAACGGAATTTGATTTTCCATATAAAACTGATTAATGAAACGAATCAAATCTTCATTAACTTTGCCGTATCCGCCAAAATGGTAATCTGTTATTACATCCCAATTTTCATTCTGCACAAAAATACGGATTTCATCCTTTAAAAAATCGCCTTTAAGCGCTGGAAATCCTAAAACTTTTTGATGCGGCAATGCACTATTGATGATCCCGGAAATAGTACCTCCTGTTCCAACAGCACAACAAATATAATCGAATTTACTATCCTCTGGAATTAAAATTTCCTGACAGCCTTTTATAGCCAATTCATTAGTCCCTCCTTCAGGTACTAAATAAAATTCTCCAAATTCTTGCTTTAATTTCTCCAAAAACGAGGCTTCCTTTTTCAACCGATATTCATCCCTGGACACAAATTGAAATTGCATTCCGCATTCCTGAGCAAATTGAAGTGTAGGATTGCTCTCGATTTTATCTCCCAATTCATCACCTCGGATAATCCCTATGGATTGTAAACCCTGCTCCTGAGCTGCAAAAGCAACAGCCGCTATATGATTAGAAAAAGCCCCTCCAAAAGTGAGAAGTGTTTTTTTATTTTCGGCTTTTGCCTGAAGCAAATTATACTTGAGTTTTCTAAATTTATTACCCGAAACTACGGGATGAAGCAAATCTTCTCTTTTTATGGTAACAGAAATCGAATTGGGAAATTGTATTTGCAGTTCTTGATTCAAAGCAATTATTTTTAGCAAAGATAAAACTTATCTACTAGAGCACATCTTTAAACAAAAACAAATAATCAAAGTATTAGACTTGGCTATTATTTTCTATTCAAAAAATATTTCCAGAAAGCAAAAAATCTCCTTCTAGACAAATAACTCAAATCAAACTCATTACTATATGCCTCTCTTTCAAACGATATACTTTTATAGGCACGATTTTTGTTATTGTATTTTAACAGAAAAAATAAAAATTCCAATAGATACCAAATATAAAAAGGGAGTATTAACATCTCAATTTGTTGTCTTAGATGAATACGTTCATGATTTACAAAAACAAGATTATTTTTATCGACTTGGTATTTTAAAAACACAAAGGGATAAAGCGTTAAACCGCGAAAACCTTTTGGTATTAAATACTTGTTAACGACAAAAAACATTGGATTTTAAATTTATAATTTTGTATGAATGAACATCAATATTAAAATTAATGATAGGACAAAGTAATGAAAATAAATTAATAGAAGGCGAAGATTTCTATTACACTCCAGAAGGATACAAATGTTTTACAGAGAAATATCATTTAAAAAGAGGCTATTGTTGCAAAAGTGGTTGCCGACATTGCCCTTATGGATACGATAAAAAAACAGGAACTAATAAAAAGTGACATAAACTAAAACTTTTACTCTTTTTTTTGTTCAAAATAAAACCTGAATTTTAATTATACATTAGTAATCAAACATTTGCATTATGAAAACATTAAAAATAATTCCGTTGTTATTTCTTTTTCTGCTAAGTGCCTGTAGCTCAATAAGAGTCGATTCTGATTACGACAGCCATGTTGATTTTAGTCAATACAAGACCTATGCATTCCACAAAAATGGAATTGATAAGGTAGAAATTTCCGAATTAGACAAGAAAAGAATTCTTCGTGCTATTGACGCTTCATTAGGACAAAAAGGGATGACCAAAAGTGAGAATCCGGACTTAATTGTAAACATTTTCACCAAAGAAAGAGAACATCTTAACGTAAACCAATTCAATATGGGCTGGGGATACGGCTGGGGATGGGGATGGAATCCTTATTTTTGGGGCGGTAACAGCTATGTAACCTCATCTACTGAAGGAACACTTTTCATCGATTTAATCGATGCTAAGAAAAAAGAATTGATTTGGGAAGGAAAAGGTTCCGGTATACTTACTGAAAACAACCGTGAAAAAGAAAAGCAAATCAATGAATTTGTCGCAAAAATTTTAGCCCAATTCCCGCCAAACATTGAAAAAAAATAAGCATTTCACTAAAATCACAACAAAATCCATATATTTGCAACGCAATTAAAACAATGAACAAGACTATAAACAACAGCATCGTATGTAATATTATTATTCAATAATAAAGTCGGGGCGTTGTATAACATAGTTATAAAAATACAATTTATCACACCTCCTGTTTATGGAGGTTTTTTTTTACAGTTAAAGATGAATTTATTCCAACAAATACAAGAAGCAAAAGAACAACTGCAAGGTGTTGTCATGGCAACTCCACTAACAGAAAACATAAATATCTCTAACGAATTTAACGCAACTGTTTTATTAAAAAGGGAAGATTTACAAACAGTCCGTTCGTATAAAATTAGAGGTGCATATAATAAAATAAGTTCCCTAAGTGCGGAAGAAAAAGCACAGGGAGTAATTTGTGCCAGTGCTGGAAATCACGCTCAGGGAGTTGCTTATTCCTGCAATTTATTACAACTAAAAGGCAAAATTTACATGCCTTCAACTACGCCAAAACAAAAAATAAAACAGGTTCAGCTATTTGGGAAATCATTTGTTGAAATTGTACTTATTGGAGATACTTTTGACGATGCTTTTGCAGCTGCAATGAAAGATTCAAAAGAAAACAATAAAATTTTCATTCACCCATTTGATGATGAAAAAGTAATTGCTGGTCAAGGAACCGTGGGGCTTGAAATTTTAGAAAGCTATAAAAAACCTATCGATTATGTCTTTGTTCCCATAGGTGGTGGCGGGCTTGCTGCCGGACTTTCAGAAGTTTTCAAACATCTAAGTCCACATACCAAAATCATTGGAGTTGAACCAGAAGGCGCGCCTTCTATGAAAACTTCGATCGAAAATGGAGAGGTAACAATCCTGGATAATATTAACAAATTTGTTGACGGCGCTGCTGTTAAACAAGTTGGTAAAATAACTTTTGATATCTGTAAAATAAACCTAAGTGACATCATTTTAGTACCTGAAGGCAAGGTTTGTACTTCTATTTTACGCTTGTATAATGAAGAAGCTATGGTAGTAGAACCTGCAGGCGCATTATCTATAGCTGCTTTGGATTTTTATAAAGAAGAAATAAAAGGAAAAACAGTTGTTTGCGTTGTAAGCGGAAGTAATAATGACATTGAACGTACCGCAGAAATCAAAGAACGTTCTTTACTTTACGAAGGTTTAATGCATTATTTCATGATTCAGTTTCCGCAACGTCCAGGTTCGCTCAAAGAGTTTGTTACTGATATTTTAGGACCTGATGATGACATTATCTATTTCCAATTTACGAAGAAAAACAACCGCGAAGTAGGTCCTGCTGTTGTGGGATTAGAACTTAAAAACAAAAATGACATTTTTGCCATCAAAGAAAAAATGGAAAACAAAGGATTTGAATATGAATATCTGAACGAAAAACAAGAATTATTCAACCAGCTTATAGGCTAAAAAAAGCCTAAATTTGCAAATCCTTATTTTCAAAAGATATGCCTGAATTAATAGACATCCAGAATCTCGATGACATCAAATTATTAGTCAATACTTTCTATGGAAAAGTACAAAAAGACACACTTATTGGCCCTGTTTTTAACGAAAAAATCGGGAACAACTGGACGGCTCATTTAGAACGAATGTATCGCTTTTGGCAAACTATCCTTCTGGAAGAACATACTTATTCGGGTAGTCCATTTCCCCCACATAAACATTTGCCTGTGGAGAAAGCCCATTTTAACAGATGGATGGAAATTTTTACCGAAACAATTGACGGTCTCTACAAAGGAGCTTTAGCCGAAGAAGCGAAACTCCGCGCTAAAAATATGGCCGAAATGTTCTTCTATAAAATTGAGTATTTTAGAACCGGTGGCCGTAATTTCTTCGAAAGCTAAAAACTACATTTTAATCTTTTGTCCCAAATCACTTTCGCTTTCTATGAGTTTGTCTTCATATTGAAGTTTCCATCCCATACTATTAGTTAGGATAAGCATTTTAGAAAGTTCAGAAATCAATCGGTTTTGAGCATTTTTTTTCAGAGAAGAATTAGCAATTTTCTTCTGCAAATTGGCTTTAACCTGTTTATTGATTTTATTATAATCCTCACCTGTAAAAGGATTTAACTTACTTTGCTCTACATCATAGAATTTGATATCTGGACTGATTTTGATTTCTTCTTTTGGGATATTTAAAATCGTGATAGTTTTATTTTTTTCATCGATATCGTATTTCATTTGGTGCAAATCATAAGCCACCGTCACATCAGCATTCACCACCAAAAGTGCTTTCTTTTCAAACGAAAGCATGTTCATCAGGTATTTTTGTTGGTTTTTATAGGTAATCACCTCTGCAAAATGTCCTTCTGTTACTACTAATTTCCCAACATTTACTATTTGTTGTTGAATTAAATTGGTATTGTAATCTAAAACACTATTGTCTTCTTTTTTTGAAAAAAAATAATATCCTACAATTAGTAGCAAACTAATAATTATTAGCACTATCCATTTTCTTAATTCAGCAAGTTGATTCATCTTTTTAAACTTTGTTGTCAACGAAGATAAGAAAGAAATTCAAGATTAAAATCGAGATTTCTCAATCAAATTAAATTATTATTCCTTGCTTTTTGAATGGCTTCTAACTTATTATGAACCTGTAGTTTGGTATAAATATTTTCAACATGCTTGCGAATAGTGCCCGCCGAGAGAAATAAATTATCCGCAATAGTATTGTATTTCAATCCTTTACTCAATTGCTCTAAAACTTCAGTTTCACGAGGTGTAAGATTATAGGCTTCTGTTTCTGAAACCGTTTCGAAAGTCATTGGATTACGAAATAATTTCAAGGTTTTCATAGCTATCGAAGGTGTCATAGTTGCTCCTCCATTAAGTGTTTCCAATATTCCTTGTTGCAAATCTTTTGGGTTTACTTCTTTTAGCAAATAGCCATCAGCTCCGGCTTTGATGGATTTAAAAATATTTTCATCATTATCAAAAACAGTAAGCATGATGATTTTAATATTTGGGAATCTATTTTTAACCATATCAGTAGCTTCAATACCATTCATTTTTGGCATTTCAATATCCATCAAAATCAAATCAACATTATGATTTTTATCCAGTTTTTGGAGTAAATCCTGTCCGTTTACAGCGGTAAACTGTACTTTAAAATCATCAAAAAAAGACAATTTTTCCTGAACAGATTTCATTAAAAAAGTATTATCATCTACTATTACCAGCTTCTTCATTTTTAAGTATTTTTTGAAAACGATAAAACAATTTTAGTCCCCTTTCCTGACTCAGACATTAAATTAAATTTGCCTTGCATCGCTTCTATCCTATCTTGCATGTTTTGCAAACCATTTCCTCTTTCAATATTTTCTGGATCAAAACCTTGTCCGTTATCTTTAATAGTTATTTGAATTTGATTTTCTACTTGGTTTACATCAATCGAAATTTCATTAGCATCCGAATATTTAATACTATTATTGACAGCTTCCTGAATAATTCTATACAAATTCATTCCTTCTACAGAAGTCAATTTTACAGACATAATTTCCTTTGATGCTATAAATAAAAAATTGATTTGTTCTTTAAATTCCTTAGCTTTCTCAATAAAATTATGAATTCGAATATTTAAATCTTCAAAAGTAATTTCGCTATTATTCATCGCCCAAATCGTATCTCTAAGTTCTATAATTGTAGCTCTTGCAAAAGAACTTATGTTAGACAACTTATCATCGAGTTTCTTATTTGTAATTTCAAAAGCATATCTGATATTATCCACTGATGAAATGATGAATGTTAATTGGGCACCAATATTATCATGTAAATCTCTTGAAATATCCAATCGCTGTTGTTGCAATTTATTTTGGGTTTCAATTTCTGAAATAGCATTTTTAAGTTCAAACTCCTGTTCTTGTTGGATATTTCGAAGTTTTTGCTGACGGTAAATTAGAAAACCTATTAATCCAACTAATACAGTCAATACAGAAAGGCCAATTAATAAAATATTCTTCTGATTGGTTTCTGCCTCCTTTTGAATCAACAATTGCTCTTTTTTTGCGGTTTGGTATTTCGTTTCTAAATCAAAAATAGTTTTTGTTTTTTCTGATTCAAACAAACTATCTTTCCCCACAATATATAGACCTGCATAATGATTGGCTTTCTCAAAATTATTTGAATAAGTGTACGCTTTCTGCAAATTTTTATACGCATACACTTCTAATAAATAAGCATCGGACTTTTTAGCATATTCTACTGCTTTCAGAGACAAATTAATACTTTCTTTGTATTTCTTTTGTTTGATTAAACATTGCGCAAAAGCATTGGCATTTTCGGCAACTTCAAAAGCATTCTGGAACTGCTGATGTAACTGAATTACTTTTTCATAGTTTTTCTCAGCAAGTCCATATCGATGTAAACTATCATAAACGATGGCAATATTAGACAATGGATAAGCCAAATATCTTTTATAGCCCAATTGCTGATAGCCCTGTCTGGCTATAAATGAATATTTTAACGATTCATGATATCTTTTAAAATTAATTAAAATGCCTCCTAAATTTCCTGCTGCAATGGTTTGACCTATTTTATCTGAGGTTTTTAAATAAAGCGAAAGGGCTTTTCGGTAATAAAACAAAGCTTTATCATATTCTTTTTCAGCTCTGTAAATGATTCCAATATTAGTATTTGTCATTGCCTGCTTAGCAATATCATTTTTCTTTTCGTAAAAATAAAGTGCTCTAAAATAATATTTCAAGGCTGTATCAAATTGTCCTTTAGTGTCATATACAATTCCGATATTGTTATACGTATCGGCAATACCTAGTGAATCCTTAATCGAATTTCGAACACACAAGGCTTTTTTATGAAAATACAAGGCTGAATCTAGTTCGCTTTTATATTGATGCACATTGGCAATACAATTAAAAGACATGGCTATATAAGTAGCATTGTTCAATACTCTTGACAAACGTAATGCCTGATACGAAACCTTTCTTGACTGTTCTAAATCGACACTACTATATTCATCCGAAAGTTTAATTAATGTTTTTAATTTTTCTAGTTTAGTCTCCGTTTTCAACGCATTTTTTAAACTATCAATAGTAGGATTAGCCTTTTGAGAAAAAGCGATATTGGCAAAGAATAAAATGTAAAACAGACTCCTTCTCATATGAAATTTAAGCAGTCTAAAGATAAAAAAAATCGTATTAACTTATTTATTACAAATTATTTTTGAGAAACAATTCACCAAACAATTCTTTATTCAAATCAAAAATAGCTTCATTTAAAAAAACGTTTGCACTCCGAATCTTTTTCTCTAGCTCTTGTGATTCTTCAAGTTGTGTTTTATAAAAAAATTGCTTTTGTGTTTGTTGCTCATATTGCGTTTCTAAATTTGAAATTCTTTTCATAAAAACTTCTTTTTCCATGGAAATAGTAAACAGACAATAAATGATTATCAGTCCGCTTAATATTACCAATACCAACACAAAGAATTCCATAATTATTTACTAATCAAGAATAAACTATAACTTTTTCATCAAAATTGCCTTTGGAAATTTTATATAATTGCAGGTTGATTTACCATCAATTACACTCAAAAAATAAAAAATTTCATTTTGCTCATCATAAAATGGAGAACCTTCAAAATCAGCCGAATTAATCTTGCTTCCTAAATTTATTGGTTCAGACCATTTTTTCCAAGAATCATCTAATCGATAACTAACAAAAAGATCATAATCGCCATATCCGCTATAACCATTACTGCTAAAAATGAGTGTGCTATTATCAGACAACAACTGTGGTAAAAGCTCATCGGCAGCCGAATTTATATTTTTACCCATATTTTGCAATAACCCAAAAGTTCCGTCTTCTTTTTTATTAGCAAAATACAAATCAGTACCTCCTTGAGAAAAATCGGTTTCGATTCCCATGATGATAATTTTGCCATCACGAGACATACTCATATCTGCAGTATCCTGATAATTATTATAGGCCGTAATTTTTAAAGGCGAGTTCATTTGATAATTTCCATTTTTATTTTCAAAAAAATGAAAACCGGTTTCGGTTGAATTTCTGGTGTAATTTGCCCCACCTTTTACCAAAATATTTGCATCTGAATACACCACATAATTATAGGTTTCATTCGTACTCAAATCGGTATTAAATTTAGCTTCAGACCATTTTCCATCCGCTTGTCTCTCAGCTGTAAACACCTGATCGGCACCATCGGTTTTATTGATTACAAACATATTTTGGCCGTCAACCGAAAAAGAAAAACCTCCTATTTCATTTACATTTAGATTTAAGGTGTTTTTGTTAGCCAAATTTTCAAATTCAGCACTTGTATTGATAGTCGCCTGAATAGGAATTTCAGAATCTGAAATACCAATAGCATCAATTTGTTTTTGACCAGGAAGCAAAGCAAAATTAAATTCTACTTTTACCGCTACAACATTGGCAACAGCCGATTCTAAAACAGCATTTTCGATACCCGGATTATAAACATCTGGAGTTTCATTAATTTTTCTTCTTTTTCGTTTAAAATAATAATCATGATCGGTTCTGGCTGTAGATTTAAAAGTAGGAGTTCTCCAATCACTTTTACGACTCCATACAACATCATAATTTCCAGAACCTTTATCAACCCATATACGACTAACACAACCAGCGTTTAAGTTTTCAAAAACAGCCACTTGCTTCACTGTTTGTGGTTTTTCAAAACCAACTTCAACAATCTCTCTTCCGTCGAGAGCATTTTTAGGCGTCCAGGCATTCCCACTATTACCTCCCTGCGGAAAAACATCCGGTTTTCCTAAAATTCGCTTGATACCATTTTGTTTTCCTCCCAAATCTGAAGAAAATTTAATGACTTTTGATGCCCATTGTATTTGTTGTGCCTGAACATTCAAAAAAACAAAGCAGAAGCAAAAAAGAATTATTATTTTTTTCATAGTATATAGAATTTAGAAAGGGGCTATGAAAAAATCCACACCCCCTTTCAATTACAACTAAAAACGCTTAATTGTTTACTTTGATTTTCTCTACTTTTCTTCCTTTGAAAGCAAAAATATATTCGCCATCATCAGTAATATCAATACCTGCTCCATATTGAGGACTTCCTCCCTTACCTTTGGACTGAACAGAACCTTTGGTTTCTCCATTAGTCATATCAATACCGTAAATAATATTTTTACTATCTCTTTGATCTCTCAAGAAATAATTATCACCTATATGATAAAAATAATCTACTCCTTTAATTTTCTCCGTAGCATACACTCTGGAACCATCTTTCTTATTGTAAGAAGCCAATCCTTTCTCTGACAGAACAACTACTTTATCCCCAAAATCAATTACATCTGTTGCTTTACCCACTTTGGCATCATTATGTTTTACATCAAATAATTGTTTACCTGAAGCAATATCATAACCATAAAATTCATCTCCATCTCCTACAAAAACAGTTTTATCGTTATCTATAATCAAATCGGTTATGCGTTTATCAAATTTTTCAGATCTCCAAGAAGTTTTACCCGTTGCATCATCCAAAGCAAGAACACTATTTTTTTGTGCTTTATAATCCCAAAAGATATAAGGCACCCATTCTTTGACAGAACTCCCTAAACCATAAGTAGTAGTCTCTAATCGATATTCCTGAACCTGCACTTTTCCTCCTACCTGAACCATCACTTTATTGCCGGTTTTATAAATATTTGGCATACATAAAGCACCAGTTATTTTCTCAGAGGCCCAAAGTAATTTTCCGGATTCTAAATCGTGTTTTTCTACATATTTTGTTCTGTCTCTTGTTCCTAAAATAACAATATAAACTGCGTCTTCGGTGAATAATGGCTGGGCTAAAGTTCTGTAGATCTTAGAACGTTTTCCTCCACTAAACATACCGCCATTAGCTCCCTGCATATCATTCTCATAAATAGCCTCCCATAGTTTTTGACCATTATTGATGTTAAATACCTGAATTCCGTCTAAATACATAAACAACTTATCGCCTTTAACCCAAAGATCTATAATAGCTCTGCGTGTTACCAATTCTTTCTCAATTGTTCCTGTAAAAGTGGCATCCCAAACAACATCACCATTAGAAGCGTTAATCTTAACCAGTTGATTTTTAAAACCTGCAAACAAAGCTCCTAAAGCTGTTGGCTTAAAATTCACCATTATGATTTCGTTTCTTTTTGCATCATAGATGTATTTACCTACACTTCCTTTAAAACGATTTGTTTCCCAGATTTTCTCACCATTCTTTGCTTTTACTAAAATAACCGAAGCTCGTTGTGAAATTAAAAAAGCATCCAACTCAAAAATATATTTCACGGTCTCCAACTCTCCCTGATCAACACCTTCTTCGGCCTTAGTTCCTTTTGGAATTAAATCCTGATAAGCTTCAGAATTCCATAATTCTTTTCCTGTTACAATATCAATACAGGCTACTCTGTCTGTACCCAATTTTCTTTGATCAAAAAGAAAAATGTAACCCCCTTTTTCTGTAAAGATGGTAAATTGCATTTCGGATTTATTGGTATTATTGGTCGTGATTTTTTTATAATCACCATTCCAAATTGCTTTACCTTCTCTATCTAATGCAGAAGCCGAATTATCATCGGTTCCTACAACCAAATTTCCTTTACTGTTTACAACAGCTAACCTAGTCGCTTTGTTCTCAAATTCAGATTCCCAAACCGTTGAAAAACTTCCAGTTTTTTTTCCTGCACTTCCTCCTGAAACGGCACTTTTAGCCTTTTCTAATAGCTTCCCAAATTGGGCCGATGCCGGCAATGTACTTCCTATACAGAAAGCTAACATTATTAAAGTAATTTTTTTCATTTTTTGCGTTTTTAAGTTGTTTGTATTTAAGTTATTGTGTTTGATTTAATCTAAAATGCAACTGTGTATCGGATTTTATAACGTTGCTGTTTTTGTAGTTTAAAATTGAATTTGTGATCCAAGATGTATTCCGAAATAAAATTGGTAAACATCGCATTATCGATATCACTATCCACTTTGAAGAATGTAGAAACCTTACCGTTTTGAATCACTCCAATATCGGCGACTATAGTTCCTTTTACATCATTAAATTTTTTAGCTTTCTTTTTCAAAAAATCTTCTGATTTGAATACGGCATCAACTTCTGCAGTAACTGCTTCACTTACTACTTCTTCATCTGTCAAAACTTTTCTTTGGGCAAAAACTGGATTTGAACAAAACAGAAAAAGAAGCCCTAGAACTAAGGCATATCGAAATAATTTCATCTTTGTATAATTTAAAAGTTACTACACAAAGTTGATTTTTTAATAAAAGGGAATCAATACGATAAAATGCGTATTTTTAAAATTGAATGTGTGAAAATTGCGTATGTAGAAATGCAATTTTAGCTTGTAGTTTGGCTACAAACTTAAGATGACTTTCTGATTCAGGATTAAACGGACGATGATTTAAACCACTTTGAATACTTCCTATTTCTTCCAAAATCGGAAAAGCTGATTTAGCAAGTTGTGTTTCCTTAAATCGTTGCCAGATATAATCTATAGCCACCTGATTAGGATGCAACATATCTTCGGCATAAAATCGATAATCACGTAATTCGTCCATCATGATTTCATAGCTCGGAAAATAGTTATGAGTGGTTTGTTGTGTATTATCAGTTGAATGTATCGCACTGATTAAATGTGCCTTACTCAGATTATTTTCTACAAAACCATCTTTGATATGACGTACTGGCGAAACCGTAAACGTAAATTGAGCATCGGGATTTATCTTTTGAATCAATGCAATAGTATTGGTAATCGAATGCTGTATTGTTTCAATCGAAAGAAGTTCTTTTGCAAACTTTTTTTGTGGCACTTTATGACAATTGGCTACTATCTGGTCACTTTCTAAATGACGATAAACCCAGGAAGTACCATAAGTAATGATACAGTGGGTAATTATTGAAAGCTGATGATTTGTTGAATCGATTAATTGATTTAATGCACTTAAAAAAGCTTCTTTGTCAGGATTAGACAACTCCGAATGTACTTCAAAACAATGCCATAAATCATTGTGAAAGAGAATATCTTCTTCCGTAAAATATTGTTTCGTAACACTACGCTCTATTAGTTTCTCAATAGAAAGCGGATTGAAGATAATCCCGAAAGGGTTGCAAGTATTTTTAAATTTATAATAATCCAATTTGGCTGCCATATTGACGGCAAAGCAAGAACCCAAACTTAGAATTTCGGAATAATAATCAATAGGATACTGATTCTCTGAAATAGTTATTGCGGTACGAAATTGCATTGGATATTTTTTCCAAAAATAAGTATAAATTATTAATACAAATATTGGATTTTAGAATAATTCGGATTATTCAAACTTGCTTCAGACTCTTGCTCAACTGGATAATTATCAGTGTCATATTTATAAGTTGAAGTATACATTTTTGCAGCCGATATGGTTTGAGATCCTTCAAAAACTGTCGTTTCAGCAACTGTCATGACAACATTATTTTTAGAAATAAGAGCTCCTTTATCAAGTAATTTTTCATAACCTAAAATACTGAAATAAGGATTATTGTAAGTGTCATAATCAAAAGTAACTTTTGAAGTAATCACTTTGTCTTCATCAACAACATCATAAAAACATTCTTTCTTTATGAGATTAGCATTTTTAAAATACAAAACACCATGATACACTTTAATACCTTCTCCTTCAGCTACGTCTTTATATTTCTCAAAAGTTACCGTACCATCCGTATTGTGCGTATAATTGATTTCATAATCTTCAGAAGATGTTACTTGAACCAATTTCTCATTATCATATTTGTAATGTAAGACTGTAGTAGTCTCTTTCTCCTTATTATAAATTACAATTTTAGTTATCAAACCATCGTTGTAAGTATAATCAATTTTTTGCTTAGAATTTTCAGCGTTAAGAATTTGATTTTCAATATATTTAAAAACGGAATTTTCTGAGACACCATTCTCGTTCGTCTCTATCATTTTGACAAAGTTTTTACTTTTATCGTCTTTGTCATTAGCACATGAACTTAAGAAGCTAACAATGATAGAAATCAAAAAAAATATTTTGGTTAATTTTTTCATATCGGTTAGGTTAATTGAACTTGATATTTTTGGGTCTCCAAAACTAGATATTTAATACAGCTACGCCAACTAAACAAGTTCAACGACCTAAAAAATCGTTCAAAGACTATTTATAAAATAAAAACGAGTCTTTTTTAGACTCGTTTTTTAACATGTTAATTTTTATTATTTTTTTGACTTAGAAGGTTTATAAGGATGTTCTTTTAATTCTACAACTAAAAACTTAGCGGTCTTACTTCCCACATTTTGAGTCACATGAGGACGTTCCGGTTCGCTTACCCCTGATTCACCTGCTTTCATTTTATACATGGCTACTTTCCCATCCTGATAACTTACTTTTAAATTTACATCAGTTAAAGCATAATAAAAATGTGCCGGGTGCGTGTGCATGATTGTTTTTTTTCCTGGTTCAAGTATCATTTCTGAAGCATGAATCAATTTTGAATTAGCCAATTCTCTCCCCATATTATCCATACGCATCATCTGTGCCGAAAGATTAAAATGACACAGCAAAAAAAACAAATAACTACCAATTTCTACTAATATACTCCTTTTCATGATTCTCAATATCAAAATCAAAACATTGAATAACAACACAATAACAAAGTTACAACTAATAAATACAGTCTCCTAAATTGTCAAAATATTTTTCTCTGGTAATCAAAAAAAAGCATATTTATATTTCAATAAAAACTCAAAACAGAACAACAACAATTTTTTAAAAAACATAATTGCAATAACCATAAGACTTAATTTTTCATCGATTAAAAACACAGGCATAGCGGTTTAAAGAGTTTTTTTTCCTTTCAACGATTTTAAGTTGTTTCAAAACAAAATGCATCTACATTTGACACGTATAGCATTACAACTACTATGAAAAATATATTCAACCCTGTTTACAGACACGATTTTTTAGAAGGTTATTCTAATGGTCAAAATCCTTATTCAAAAGCAAATAACAACACTTCAAATTTGGCTTTTAATGAAGGTTTTAATTCAGGCAGACTTGATTATGAAAGTCTAAACGGAAATATACTAGACGGAATTCCGAAAAAAATTATTAACGAAAAAATTTTAGATGAATTTCTGTTAGCCGGTTTATTAGGTATCAATGTTGATACTGATGGTTACACCCATTTCCAGATTAGTATTTTGCTAAAATGGTATCAAAGCGGTATTGAGCAATACGATCCTAATGAAAATAATTACTTGCTAGATATCCTGGAAGAAAACGGAATAGAAGTTAGACATACAGAAAAATAAAATCCCATTAAAAAGAAAACCCTTTTAGTTCACTTTCAAACTAAAAGGGTTTTCTATTATAGTGTACTTTGGAATTTATTTCACAAAATCTATAGCTTTTGCTAAAGCTTCTGGAATTCCAGCTGCATTTTTACCTCCTGCAGTAGCAAAGAACGGCTGTCCTCCACCGCCACCTTGGATAAACTTCCCTAACTCACGAACAACTTGTCCGGCATTTAAGTTTTTCTCTGCTACTAATTCTTTCGAAATATAGCAGCTTAACATTGGTTTTCCTTCTTCGGCAGTAGCCAAAACTAAAAACAAATTATTCCCTAAATTGCCCAACTCATACGCTAAATCTTTCGCCCCCTCTGGGTTCAAATCTACTTGTTTTGCCAAGAATTGAACGCCATTTACTTCCTGAAGTTCATTTGCCAATTCGGCTTTCATATTTTTAGCTTTCTCTTTCAACAAAGCTTCTATCTGTTTTTTTAACTTCGCATTTTCATCCTGCAATGAAACCACTGCTTTTACAGCGTCCTGAGGATTTTTTAATGCCGATTTAATTTCGCTCAACAATTCTTCTTGCGAAGCAAAAAACTGTCTTACACCTTCTCCGGTAATCGCTTCAATACGACGAATTCCAGCTGCCACAGCTCCTTCCGAAACAATTTTGAAAGACCAGATATCAGCTGTGTTGTTTACGTGAATACCTCCACACAACTCCATACTGTCTCCAAATTTAATCGCACGAACATTATCACCATATTTTTCACCGAATAATGCCATTGCACCTTCGTCTAAAGCTTGTTGGATAGGAATGCTTCTTCTTTCAATTAATGGCAATTGCTCCTGAATTCTGGCATTCACAAAATCTTCCACCTGTTGCAATTCCTCATCCGTTACCTTTGAGAAATGAGAAAAGTCAAAACGTAAATTTTTAGGATTTACCAATGATCCTTTTTGTTCCACATGAGTTCCTAAAATAGCACGCAAAGCCTGGTGCATCAAGTGCGTAGCCGAGTGATTTTTAGAAGTATTGATTCTTAAATCTGTATTTACTTTTGCAACGAATGAAGCCGTAAGATTTTCAGGCAATTTTTTAGCAAAATGCAAAATCAAATTGTTTTCTTTCTTTGTATCAATGATTTCGATTGTTTCATTTGCTGAAACTAAAACTCCTTTATCTCCTACTTGTCCTCCTCCTTCTGGATAAAACGGCGTAGCATCTAACACAATCTGGTACATTACCCCATCTTTTTTAGAATCTACTTTACGAATACGCGTAATTTTCACTTCATTTTCCGTTTGGTCATAACCTACAAATGATTCTACATTTCCATCTACTAAAATCTTCCAGTCATCGGTAGAAACTTCAGAAGCTGCGCGGGAACGGTTCTTTTGTTCCTGCATCGAAGCATCAAATTCTGCTTCATTAAACAACATGCCTTTCTCTTTCAAAATCAAAGCTGTCAAATCTTTTGGAAAACCAAAAGTATCGTATAATTCGAATGCTTTTACTCCAGAAACTTCCGTTCCTTTTGTTTCATCCACTACATTTTCTAACAATTGTAATCCTTGATCTAAAGTCCTCAAGAAAGAAGCTTCTTCTTCACGAATTACATTTGTAACCAAAGTTTGTTGTTTTTTGATTTCTGGGAAAAACTCACCCATTTGATCCGCTAAAACAGCGACTAATTGGTTAATAAAAGGCTCTTTGGTATTTAAGAAAGTAAATCCGTAACGAATCGCACGACGTAAAATACGACGAATTACATAACCTGCTCCGTTGTTTGATGGCAATTGTCCATCGGCAATCGCAAAGGCTACCGCACGCACGTGATCTACAATAACACGAATTGCAATGTTGATTTTGTTTTGCTCTTCGCTAATATTTTTAACTTCGTTTGAAGTATATTTTAATCCTGTAATTTGCTCTACTTTTTCAATCAAAGGTGTAAATACATCCGTATCGTAGTTTGATGTTACTCCTTGCATCGCCATACACAAACGCTCAAATCCCATTCCGGTATCAACGTGTTGTGCTGGTAATTTTTCTAACGAACCATCGGCTTTACGGTTGAATTCCATAAATACGTTGTTCCAGATTTCAACTACTTGCGGATGATCGGCATTTACCAGACTGAATCCAGAAACAGCAGCTCTTTCGTCGTCTGAACGTAAATCGATGTGAATTTCAGAACAAGGTCCGCATGGTCCCTGATCACCCATTTCCCAGAAATTATCTTTTTTGTTTCCAAGGATAATTCGGTCTTCCGAAACGAATTGTTTCCAGATATCAAAAGCATCCTGATCAAAAGGCACATTCTCTGCTTCGTTTCCTTCAAAAACAGAAACATACAAACGGTCTTTGTCTAATTTCAACACTTCAGTCAAAAATTCCCAAGCCCATGGAATAGCCTCTTTTTTGAAATAATCTCCAAAAGACCAGTTTCCTAGCATTTCAAACATGGTGTGGTGATAGGTATCAAAACCTACATCTTCTAAATCGTTGTGCTTTCCTGAAACACGAAGACATTTTTGTGTATCGGCAATACGATTACTTTTTGGTGTGGCGTTTCCTAAGAAATACTCTTTAAACTGTGCCATACCTGAGTTATTAAACATCAAAGTTGGGTCGTCTTTTAGAACAATAGGAGCCGAAGGAACAATTAAATGTCCTTTACTTTCAAAGAATTGTAAATACGCTTTGCGAATGTCTTGTGATTTCATTTTTATTTTTTTTTGCCACTAAGGCGCTAAGGCACAAAGTTTTTATTTATTTTTTTTTTTACTCCTAAATTCAACAATTTTTAAATCACTGAATTTTTAGCTCTTTCAATCAATTTTATATTATATTTAATACTAAAAAAAGGGTCGAACAACTAAAACATTTATTAAATTTGTTCAATGCGCTTTTTTTGGAGCTGCAAAAATAGGGTATTTTAAAATATGGCGAAAGTAAAATATTATTACGATTCTGAAAATCTGGCATATCGCAAAATTAAAGTCAAGAAGAGAAAAAAAGTAGGCTTTGTAGCCTTGTTTTTACTAGCTTCAGCTTTATTTGGATTTCTCAGCTTTGTTCTTTTATTAAACACTCCCTATTTTGACACCCCAAAAGACCGCTTGTTACTTCGTGAAATTGAAAATCTGAAGCTAAATTATGCCGTTTTGAATAAAAAAATGGATCAGGTTGATAATGCCATCGAAGCCATTGAAGAACGAGACAATAATTTATACCGCACTTATTTCAATACGGCACCTATTCCAGCAGAAGAAAGAAAAGTAGGTTTTACTGATGTAAATCGATACAAAGCGCTGGAAGGTTATGACAATACCCAACTGGTTTTACAAACGACTAAACGAGTGGATGTATTAACCAAAGAATTAGCTATACAATCCAAATCCTTAGATTATATTTTAAAACTCGCTAAAGAAAAAAACAAATTATTAGCTGCCATTCCTGCCATCCAACCTGTCAGAAATGAAAATTTAAAACAAATGGCATCTGGTTTTGGTTATCGCACAGACCCTTTCACCAAAGTAAGAAAAATGCACGAAGGCATGGATTTTACAGCAAAAAAAGGAACTCCTGTTTTTGCCACAGGTGACGGAGTTGTAAAACAAGCTGACAACAGAGCGTCAGGATATGGTAATCATATTGTGATTAGGCACGGTTATGGATACGAAACTTTGTATGCGCATTTGAGCAAATACAATTGCAAACCAGGACAAAGAATAAAACGTGGAGACATTATTGGTTATGTAGGAAGCACAGGACGATCAGAAGCGCCACATTTGCATTATGAAGTACATAAAGATGGTCGTGTCGTAAATCCGCTTAATTTTTATTATGGTAATATTTCTGCTGCAGAATACGTTGCTATATCTAAATTAGCTAACCAAGAAAATCAATCTCTGGATTAGTATTCAGTGTTCAGCTTTAGAGTAATCAGTCACTTGATTAACGTTTTTTGACTGTTAATTGCTCATTTTAGAATTAAAATATTGGAATTTGGAATTTATTAATTTGGAATTTAAAAAAACATGCACATAGAATTACAACCAGGAAAAAGATACTATAGCATTGGTGAAGTAGCCAAAGCATTTGATGTCAATGCTTCATTGATTCGTTTTTGGGATAGTGAGTTTGACATTTTAAAGCCTAAAAAGAACGCCAAAGGCAATCGAATGTTTACACCCGAAGACATCAAGAACCTTCAGCTCATTTACCATTTGGTTAAAGAAAGAGGTTTTACACTTGAAGGCGCTAAGACCCATTTGAAAGAAGGACAAAAGAAAACCTTAGACAAATTTGAAATTATTAGCAAACTAGAAGCTATAAAAGTACAGTTGACTAATATTAAAAATGAGTTATGAGTTAGAAATAAATAAAAATAAATTAATAAACTTTAAATTAAACAAACATGGATTTTAAAAGATTTTTACCTTGGATTATAGGTGCAGTTATTATTTTTGGAATTTACGGCTGGGTTAAAGGAATCAACAACACAGCAGTAACTTTAAGTCAAGACATTGAAGAATCTTGGGGAAATGTACAAACAGCTTATCAAAGACGAAATGATCTTATTCCAAACATTGTAAGTACCGTAAAAGGTTATGCAGAGCATGAAAAAAGTACTTTGACAGCAGTAATTGAGGCTCGTGCCAAAGCTACCCAAACTACAGTAGATCCAACTAATATTACACCAGAACAACTAGAAGCTTTCAACAAAGCGCAAAGCGGAGTAAGTAGTTCCCTTTCAAGATTATTAGTATCAGTAGAACAATATCCTAACTTAAAAGCAGACCAAAATTTCTTGAAATTACAAGATGAATTAGCTAGTACAGAAAATCAAATTTTAACGGCTCGTACTCGCTTTAACGAGGCTGTTAAACCATATAACACCCACATCAAAACCTTCCCAAATTCATTGTTTGCAGGTATGTTTGGTTTCAAAGAAAAAGCCTATTTCAATGCTGTTGAAGGTGCTGATAAAGCTCCGGAAGTAAAATTCTAACAGATTGCAGATTTTCGATTAACGATTTTTGATTGCAGAATATAAACTTCTACAATCAAAAATCGTTAATCTTCATTCAAAAATAATTCCCATGTCAAAAGTAGAAGATTTTTTAACTCCAGCAGAAGAACTCGAAATTGTTAAAGCTATACGAATAGCCGAAAAAAATACTTCTGGTGAAATTAGAGTGCACATCGAACGAACTACCACTATGGACGCTTACGAACGTGCCAAAGAGGTGTTCCATGAATTAAAAATGGATGAAACAGCTCTTAAAAATGGTGTTTTAATTTATCTAGCGGTTGACGATCATAACTTTGTGATTTGTGGTGATAAAGGAATCAACGATGTTGTTGGTGCTGATTTTTGGAACTGTACCCGTGATGCCATGGTAGTGCAATTCAAACAAAACAATTTCAAACAAGGACTTGTTGACGGAATTTTAAGAGCCGGAGAACAGCTTAAAAAATATTTCCCTTGGCAAGAAGGCGACACCAATGAATTATCTAACGAAATCTCAAAAGGATAAATAATGAAAATTCCAACTCAGAAAAACTCAAATTCCAAAGGAATTTTTCAATTTGTACTCTTACTATTTGTACTTTTTTCTAGCAATTGTATCTTTTCACAATTTACCATTCCGGAAAAACCTAGTTTGCAAACTTCGGTTTATGATTACGCCAAACTCTTTAACGAGAATGAAAAAACGCAACTGGAAGAAAAACTCATTCGCTATTCTGACACTACAACTACACAAATTGTAGTCATTACCATAGAAAGCTTAAAAGGCGAAGATGTTAGTTTACTGGCTACCAAATGGGGTCAAACCTGGGGAGTTGGAGGCACAGCCAAAGACGACAACGGAGTGATTATTCTGATTTCTAAAAACGATAGAAAAATAGCCATTAATCCTGGCTACGGTTTAGAAGATAGATTGACAGCAGGAATTGGTGGTGAAATCATTAGAAATATTATTATTCCTGAGTTCAAAGCAGGTAGTTATTACAACGGTGTTGACAAAGGAACCGATGCTTTATTTGACGTTTTTAAAGGCAAATACAAAGGGACTCGAAAACAAAACCAACAAAAACAAGATTTTCCCATCTTGCCATTCATTATCATCATTGTTTTTATCATCATTTTAGCTTCCAGAAATAAAGGTGGTGGCGGAAATTCAGGCAATAATGGCGGTGGCGGCCCTAGTTTATTAGATGTGATTATCTTAAGCAATCTAGGTCGAAACAGCGGTGGTTTTGGTGGAGGCTTTGGAGGTTCTTCAGGCGGTGGTTTTGGTGGAGGCGGCTTCGGAGGAGGATTTGGCGGCGGAGGATTCTCTGGCGGTGGTTCTAGCGGAAGTTGGTAAAGCAACGAATACATTATTCAAATTATATCTAATAAACCACTTCATTTTGGAGTGGTTTATTTATTTTACCGAATAGCTTTTCAAAAGATTCTAAAAATTTCTTGACTGATTTATAAATTTATTTATCTTTATCCTGATTTTAATTTAAACCAGCCAGATACAACCGTATATGCTTTCACAAAAAACCAAATACGCTCTCAAAGCCCTACTCTATCTAGCGCAACAGGAAGCGAATCATATTTCTAAAACTACTGATATTGCCGAATCGGCTAATATCCCTAAAAAGTTTTTAGAACAGATTTTATTGGATTTAAAACGTGGGCATTTAGTAGGCAGTAAACAAGGAAAATTAGGCGGATACTACCTTTTAAAATCCAAAGACGAAATCACTTTAGCCGATATTCACCGCTTATTTGATGGTGCTATCGCATTATTACCCTGTGCTTCTTTAAATTTTTACGAACGTTGTTCAGATTGTACGGACGAGTCAGAATGCCTGCTACGACACGGCTTGATGACCATTAGAGACGAAACTTTAAAGGCCATGCAAGGGATTACTATCGCTTCTCTAGTGAACAAATAAAAAAAATATTTCTTTAATTCTACTATTTTTATAGAATTTATATATATTTGCATCGATTTACAATTATCACTATAATTATTAAACGATGAAAACAATTCAAACAAGCTTCATTCAAAAAAGCGCAAAAAAAGAAACATTATCAAATTCAAATACAACAATTCATTATTGCATGATGTGTATATGTCAGTAAAAAAAATTTAGGTTTAAATTCTACTAATCATATATAATTACTAAAATAATGAAAACAATTATAAAAAATACATTTGCAACTCTTTTATTACTAAGTCTTTCAAGCACATTGGCACAAACCATTTCGGGACGTGTAAATACAATAGATAACAATCCTTTAGAATCAGCTAATGCTGTGATAAACGGAACAACAATTAGCACAACAACAGATAAAAACGGTGATTTTACTATTGATACACAAGGAAAATTACCCATTACCCTGTCTATCCAATACACAGGATATAAAACCGAAAAAATATACTTAACCGCAATACCTTCTACTCCATTAACTATTCTTTTGAAAGAAGACAACCAACTTGCCGAAGTGGTCATTTCTTCCAGAAGGAAAATTGAAAAAGCTCAAAATGTACCAATTCCTATTTCGGTGGTAAGTGGAAAACAAGCCGAACAAGCAGGTGCTTTTAATGTGAATCGAATCAAAGAACTCATCCCTTCGGTACAATTATATTCATCAAACCCAAGAAATACCGGAATCAACATTCGAAGTTTAGGTTCGCCTTTTGGATTGACCAATGACGGAATTGATCCTGGAGTAGGTTTTTATGTAGACGGTGTGTATTATGCACGTCCAGCTGCTACGACTTTAGACTTTGTCGACATCAGTCAGATTGAAGTATTACGTGGACCACAGGGAACTTTATTTGGAAAAAACACCACCGCAGGTGCCTTTAACATTACGACTCGCAAACCTAGTTTCATACCGGGAGCAAATTTTGAAGTGAGCTATGGAAATTACACATTCTTACAAGCAAAAGCATCGGTAACAGGCGGATTAACTAAAAAAATTGCGGGAAGAATATCCTTTTCAGGAACCCAAAGAGATGGACTAATTGACAATGTGGCTACAGGAAAATCGACCAACACTTTGAACAATTTAGGGATTAAAGGACAATTATTGTATACCCCAACGGCCAATACTAATGTCTTATTTTCGGCAGATGTTACTACCCAACGTCCTGACGGCTATGCCCAAGTTATTGCAGGAGTTGCTCCAACCCAAAGAGCCGCTTACCGACAATTCAACCAAATCATTGCCGATTTAAATTATCAATTACCAAGTACTAATCCATTTGACCGAAAAATTGATCATGATACCCCTTGGCGTTCGGGTCAAGATTTAGGAGGTGCTTCTTTAAATATCGACACAAAAATTGGCGAAGGAACACTAACTTCAACTACGGCTTGGCGTTTTTGGAACTGGGATCCATCTAATGATAGAGATTTTACAGGATTACAAGTTTTGGCTAAATCACAAAATCCTACCAGACAAACGCAATTCACGCAAGAAATACGTTATGCAGGACAAATCGCCTCAAACATTAGTGCTGTGGGAGGTATCTTTTTTATCGACCAAAATTCACACACCACCGGAACAGAAGAATCAGGAAATGCACAATGGCGTTTTTCACAAAGCACAACAAGTTCTAAATGGGCTACTCCTGGTTTATTTGAAGGCTACGGAATTAATACTGACGCTAGTATTCATGCCGTATCAGCAGCTATTTTTGGACAATTAGACTGGACAATTTCGGAAAAATTACATCTTTTACCTGGAGTACGATACAATTACGATAAGAAAGATGCTACTTACAACCGTAGTACTTATGGCGGTTTACAAACGAACGACCCTGAATTAATTGCCTTAAAAAAATTAGTATACAGCGACCAAAATTTTGCTAAAAATACCGATGCTACCGACTTTTCAGGTAACCTAACACTATCTTATAAACCTACTGACCGAGTAAATACTTACGCTACTTATGCCAAAAGTTACAAACCTGTGGGCGTAAACGTTGCTGGTCTTCCTACTGTTAACGGTCAACCAGCACTGGATTTGGCTGTTATTAAACCAGAAAGAGTAAATCATTATGAAATTGGTGCTAAAACAACGCCGTTCAACAATACGATTTTCAACATTACTTTCTTTAATACAGATATTACCGATTACCAAACCAATGTTCAGGCGGCTGAATTAGGTGTCAACCGTGGTTATTTGGCCAATGCAGATAAAGTACGAGTAAGAGGTGCCGAAGTTGATTTTAGCGTTACTATCAACTCCCACTTTAGTATCAATGGTGCAGCCACCTATACCGATGGAAAATATATCAAATTTATCAATGCCCCACTACCCTTAGAAGAAACAGGAGCTTCTATCTCATTTAAAGATGTTTCTGGAACAAGTTTGCCTGGGGTTTCAAAATGGGCAGGAAGTCTTGGCGGAGAATACACAAAAGACGCTAAATTATTTGGCAACCTAGGGAAATTCTTTGTTGGATTAGATGCCTACTCTCGTTCGGAATTTTCATCCAGTCCCTCTGCTTCCAAATATTTAATCGTTCCCGGTTATGCGATTTTTAACGGTCGTTTGGGTTTCCGAGTAGCAGAAGGTTTATCGGCACATATTTGGGGGCGTAACCTTTTCAATAAAGACTATTTCGAACAACTTTTACCAGCCGGTGGAAATGCAGGACATTATGCCGGAGTATTGGGCGACCAAAGAACCTATGGCATTACTTTGAAATACACGCTATAAAACAAAACACTAATTACCAACAACTTAACAACCAATTCAGCATAAAAATCGTAACTTTAAGAGAAAATGGGGCTATGAAAAATTTTGCAATGAAACTGGTAGGATTTACAACGGTGTATGTGTTTGTATTTGCAGGTCTCAATCAAACGAGTGTTGATTTGAGAATTATAATGAGTTTACATCTTATAGGTGTTATTTTGATCCCTTACATGACGTACTGCGTACTCACGGATAAATACAAAACCAATAAAACATTCAAAGACTGGTACGAAGATCATCCGATGGAAACTTTGGATGAAGGAAATGAAGAAGAAACCTAACTGTTTAATCCAAAATTAAAATCCCTTTACAGACTCAAGGTTAGTAAAGGGATTTTCTTTTAATCTTAAATAAAGTCTTATTTTATAGTTTATTGAAGAAATTAGTTTTATGGGATGTTGTGCAACAGCTACCGCTGTTAGCGGTAGTTTTTGATTATTTACTGATCCTAATCAAGTGATTAAAAAGTTCAGCAGTAGCTAAAACATCGCCTAAAGCACTATGCCTTTTGCTTACATTAATATTAAAATAATCAAATGCATTTTGAGATGATATTGTATTTGTCGGTATTTTGCCAGATACAGAAAGAAAGAACAAAATAGATGCCGTATCTACATAACGATGTGAAAACTGTTTGTTATAGTCACGATTATTTTTAGTCCAAAAGTTTTTGAAGAAATTAATATCAAATAATATATTGTGTCCACACAAAATTATCTTTTCGTTATGAAAATTTTCATTTAAATAATTTTCAATTTCTAATATAGCATCCTCTGATTTTAGTGCAACTTGTGAATGTTTATTAATGTCAATTCTATTTATTTCTAATGCTTTTGGTGAAACATTTAGAATACCATCATTGATTAAAAATTCTTTTGCATTAGATATTTTTCCATTATCCCAAATGGCAAAAGCCACAGATAAAAGACTATTGTTTAAAGGGTCTAATCCTCCTGTTTCAGTGTCAATAAATAATATTTTATCAGTTTTCATTGATTTTTTTCTTATTTAAAAAATAATACAAAGATACTAAAGTTTCATTCCCACATAGAGTCCAATATCTTTTGTACTTATAATGAAATGTGAACCAAAGTAAAAAAGAGGTTAATGATATAAGTGAATTAACTTTAATAATCTCAGGTGCTACATATTTTGAAGCAGCATTAAAGAAAAAGTGGAAGTATAATGTAGCAAAAAGAAAGGTGAAAGCTAAAGATCTATAAAGGTTATACTTTGCTAAGAAAAATGCAGATAATGATTTGATGTTTTCTTGATTTGTTATAACTGAAGAGAATTTATACAGTGAATACCACTTGTCAGGATAGTTAGTGTTTAATTTACTATTTATTATAGTTATGCATTCAGTTCTTAAACTTGAATTGTCAGTAAAATAGTTATCAGATTTAAATGTAAATATTTTTGTAAGAATGCTTTTAATAGGTTTAAAAACATCTCTTAACCATAAATAAATTTTAGTGTCGTATAAACTATTTTCTGAAATAAAACTGTATATCCATTTAAAAAAACATTTAATATTTTTAAAAACATAATAGACAACTTTATTAAATGATTTGTCAAAAAGAGCTTCAAAAATTTCATATTTAATAATTGAAAATACCTTTATAAAATGCCCAAGTAAATAAGCCAGAATAATGATTAAGGCTATCACTAGATTTGACTTTTCATTCCAATAATTTTTGAATAAATCACTTAGCGTACACAATTCAGATAAAATATATGAATTATTCAAGTCATTGACTTTTATCGCCGTTATATCGACTAATGATAAAGGTATTATTAGGATTCCTAGAAAAATAAATCCAGGTAATATAAGTCCAAGGATATCAAAGAAAAAGTTTTCAATTTTTGAAAGAAATTCATCCATTTGTTCTGTTGTTTTAAAATTACCGCTAATGTTCTGGTTATACAGCGGGTTTGTGATTAAATTAAGCCCTATTTTCAGATTTGCCACTCGAGCGATAGCAAACAGGTGAAGCAAATCATCCCAAATACAAAACCATCTTTAAATTCAGCTTTTAACCCCAATCTCGCCAAATGGCTGTTGGGGGATGTGATTTTATTTAGTTTTGAATTTCATCAAATAGCTTTTTGTATTTTTTCAATTTTTCAGAATTATCATTCTCAATACTAAAATACTCATTGTATTGTTTTTCAATATTTTCGGCATAATAAACGCAATTTACTTCTAGTTCATTAATTCTTTTTCTGATGTAAGAGGATAAGTTTACTAAAGATCTACTTCCGAAATTGTCATAACCATATTCTTGTCTTATATCCATTGCATTTTCTAAAAATGGTAGCAAGTAAAGATTTGAGATAGTTCTTAAATCCGTAGGTTCATTTTTTTCAACGCATTCTTCCAAATATTTATAATATTCAGGCGTAAACTCATTCACTAAATTTGACCAAGGTTGGTCTAAATAACTTTCTCCTATATTGATTTTATATTCATCAACTAAATTTGCACCAAGATTTAGAAATTGCATTAAGTCATTGCTTATTTTTCTCTGCTCTTCAACTTTAAAATTTATTTGTGATTGATGTTTTTCTTTGAGTTCTAATATAGCGTCTGAATAGAAATCAAAAATACTATATATGTTTAAAAAAATTTTCTCCCAATCATTATTGTTTTTAAAGTTATAGTTAATAGCTTTATAAATAGATGTTGAATCTAAATCAATAACCCTTGAGAAATTTTTGTTGGTTGTGAAATACATTTGATTCATCTGTGAAGGAAATTCTTTTTCTTTTTCAAAGAACTGTTTCATTTGCTTTCCTTGTAACTCAATGTTATCAATTGCAGATGTAAAAAAACTACTTAAAAGCTTTAGTCTATTTAAAAGTTCTATTTTTTCATCTATTAATTTTTCATCTTTCTCATTTCTAATTTGTTCCTGTTGTTGTACTAAACTAATTAAAACAAATAAGATTGATAAAAATGATAATATTCCTCCAATTAACGAACCGTAAGATGAAATGATTTCGTATTTATTATTAAAATCTAGTCCAAGAAATTTCCAATTTTCTGTTTCGTTAGCTAAATTAAATGTTATTAAAATCAGAAAAAGAAACACTATAGAAATTAGTGAAATTAAAAAAAATTTAAAAAATTTGTTTTTATTCATTTCTTTTTTTTTTCGTTCATATCACCCAACTAGTTTATATGTGTTATAAAACCACTCCAATCAACGTAAATAGAATTGACTTTGTTTGATTGTATTAACACTTATTTCCTCAAACATAATCATACAATTTTTCCTAAACAAACAAATCCTACAAAAAACACGCAAATCCGATAACAGACAATAAATACTACAAAAAAAGTCCAGGAATAAAAATCCCTGAACTTTAATTTCACTCCATAAAAAAATCCCGATGGCTCGGGATTTTCATTTTTATTTTTCTCTGATATAAATATCAATTGGCACTCCTGAAAAGTCCCAATTGTCTCTAATTTTATTTTCTAGGTAACGTTTGTAAGGTTCTTTTACATATTGAGGCAAGTTGGCAAAAAACACAAACTGAGGCGTTGGTGATGGCAACTGCATACAATATTTAATTTTCACATACTTCCCTTTAGTTGCTGGTGGCGGATAAGCCTCAATCACCTTCAACATATACTCGTTGAATTTAGAAGTTGGAATACGTTGTTGTCTGTTTTCAAACACCTGAACCGAAGCTTCCAACGCTTTCAACAAACGTTGTTTGGTCAACGCCGAAACGAAAAGAATAGGCACATCCGTAAATGGCATTAATTCTTTCTTGATTTTCTCTTCATAATCACGAGTTGACATGGTATCTTTTTCAACCAAATCCCATTTATTTACCAAAATCACCACACCTTTTCGGTTCTTTTGTGCCAACCAAAAGATATTTTGGTCCTGACTTTCAAATCCTCTGGTCGCATCGATAACCAAGATACAAATATCAGCATGCTCAATCGCACGTACCGAACGCATCACCGAATAGAATTCCAAATCTTCCTTTACCTTAGCCTTACGACGAATTCCGGCAGTATCGACCAAGTTAAATTCGAAACCAAAACGGTCAAACTTTGTATCAATCGCATCACGAGTCGTTCCTGCAATATCAGTTACCATAAATCGGTCTTTACCAATCAAGGCATTGATAAAACTTGATTTTCCCGCATTAGGTCGTCCTACCACTGCAAAACGAGGCAATACTTTTTCTTCTTCTACCACTTCCGGTTTTTCTGGAAAAGCTTCAATCAAAGCATCTAGCAAATCCCCTGTTCCACTTCCTGAAATACTGGCAAATGTGTAATAATCGCCTAAACCAAGGTTGTAAAATTCCACCGCATCTTTCTCACGCATGGCATTATCAACCTTATTTACGGCTAATAAAACCGGTTTTGTTACTTTACGCAACAACTTCGCCACCGTTTCATCCATTGGTGTGATGCCTTCTTCAACATCCACCACAAATATAATCACATCGGCTTCATCGATAGCCAATTCTACCTGCTTACGAATTTCGCCTTCAAAAATATCCTCCGATCCACGCACATATCCTCCGGTATCAATTACCGAAAATTCCTTTCCATTCCACTCGCTTTTACCATAGTTTCTATCGCGGGTAACCCCAGATACTGAATCTACAATAGCTTCTCTTCTTTGTATCAGCCTATTAAAAAGGGTTGATTTCCCTACATTAGGTCTTCCTACTATCGCAACAATGTTATTCATTTTTTTGAATTTTAGCCCTTCGACAAGCTCAGGGCGATGTTAAGATTCTAGATTTCAAATTATTAGTTTCCTAAAAACCGAATCACCTAAAATCTAAAATGCTTTATTTAAATTTTTTGCAAAGGTACACTTTTAGTTTGCAGTATACAGCATTAAGTATTCAGTATTTAAAATGCGTTGAACTGTTTACTAAAAACTGATTACTGAACACTGAATACTATTTCTGGTTATACCCAAATCGTTTTAACATATTGGCGTTACTTCTCCAGTTTTTATTCACTTTTACGTACATCTCAATATGAATTTGTTTTCCAAAGAATTTCTCTAAATCCTCACGGGCTTCCACACCTACTTTTTTCAAAGCGGCTCCTTTGTGACCAATGATAATTCCTTTTTGCGTATCACGTTCTACCATAATCAAAGAACGAATTCGGATAATGGTATCAGTTTCAATAAATTCCTCCGTAACAATTTCTACGGCATAAGGAATCTCTTTGTTATAATTCAATAAGATT
The DNA here is from genome assembly GCF_038289905.1 of Flavobacterium flavipallidum. NCBI lineage: Bacteria > Pseudomonadati > Bacteroidota > Flavobacteriia > Flavobacteriales > Flavobacteriaceae > Flavobacterium > Flavobacterium flavipallidum. Next base: position 96,440 of record NZ_JBBYHU010000002.1, read on the forward strand.
TTCTCTCTGATAATTTCGTTCACAAAGAAACGTTCCGGTTTATCCGTTAATTGGTCTTTTGGATAATAAGCTGGTGATTCCGGCAACAACGAAATAATTCGATCAAAAACTTCCGGTACATTGAAATTCTTTAAGGCAGAAATCGGGAAAATCTCCGCATTAGGCACTTTTTCCGTCCAAAAAGCAACTTGCTCTTCTAATTGTTCCTGATTCGAATTGTCAATTTTGTTCAACAACAATAACACAGGAATTTTAGCATGGATAATTTTATTAAAGAAAGCTTCATCTTTCAATTCCTGCTCTCCTATTTCGACCATATAAATCAACACATCAGCATCTTCAAAAGCCGATTTTACAAAATCCATCATCGATTCCTGCATTTCATATGCCGGTTTAATAATTCCCGGCGTATCTGAAAGCACCATTTGGAAATCCTCACCGTTTACAATTCCTAGGATTCTATGACGGGTAGTTTGCGCTTTTGAGGTAATAATAGACAATCTTTCCCCTACAAATGCATTCATCAAAGTTGATTTCCCAACGTTTGGATTCCCTATAATATTTACAAAACCTGCTTTATGTGCTGTCATTCTATTTAATTTAATGCTGCAAAGGTAGTCATATCAAGCCAATAGATGAAATAAAAAGATTTTTTAAAATTCATCGTTGTAAATGTAGAATTTATTTGTATCTTTGCACCCGAAACATCGCGGGATAGAGCAGTAGGCAGCTCGTCGGGCTCATAACCCGAAGGTCACAGGTTCGAGTCCTGTTCCCGCTACTAAGGTAGCCTTATTAAGATTACAAAACGCACATCGCGGGATAGAGCAGTAGGCAGCTCGTCGGGCTCATAACCCGAAGGTCACAGGTTCGAGTCCTGTTCCCGCTACTAAGAAAGCTTCAGAGAAATCTGAGGCTTTTTTGTTTTTTACAAGTTTTATTCCATAAAATGCAGAGATATTTCCCCAACTTTTTCACTAAAAACTCTTCATAAAACCAAAAACAATTAGCTTATCTTCGTACTTATTATCAATTGAAAATCATTTATAAAAGTAAGTTTAAAAAAAATATGAAAAAAAAAGAAAACGACCATTCACTTACTGTTGCACTTCTATTTTTTTTAATTTATAGAATTCTTGTAGTTATAATTTCGGACGGATCTACTTTCTTTAATATTTCTTTTTATTTGATATTATTTCTCATAATAGGAGTATTATTCATTAAATATTCCTCTATATATAACAACACTTCACTTTTCTTTCTACTTTGCACATTTCTTTTTATCATCTTTCCATTGTCTCATGAAATTTTATTTAAGTACACAAGTAATAATTACACTTTCAGCGAAGATTATCTAAAACATAGAAAAAGAGAAATTACTTTACAACTTGATGATTATAAAGATGTCAATAAATTAATTAAAATTTCAAAAGAACTTCCTACTAAAATTCAAAATCTAAGCATCGTTGATTCACTAATAGGAAAAAAGTATCATTATAAAAGTGGTTTTTTTATTATTGATCCCGAATCAATTGGAATGCGACCTCAAGATAGAGAAAGGGATTATCAGTTCTATGATGTAATATTTTATGATAAAAATTCAAAAAAAACAGCTAGTGTTAGAACAACGGACGAAAGTATTATTAAAGCTATTCATCTAAAATACAACAAAAGTATAGAGCTTAAAAAAAATTTAAAAAATCCAACATTAAATACACATTATGCTGATATTTGGTTGGATTCAGTAACAATATTTCTTTTTAGTAATATCAAACCTATTGGTAGAGCTACACAAATAATTCAGTTGTTTCAGGTAATTACTTCTTTCTTCTTTGCTTATATGCTTACAACATTACTAGATAATTTTAAAAACCTAAAGATTCTTAAAAAAGAATAGTTTTTTAGGATATTAGTCAAAATTACACAAAGATTATCCATTTAAATCATCAAAAAATGGTTCAAGAATCGTCCATTTCCCACTACTAATTAACTTGAGAGAAATCAGGAGCATTTTTATTTATAGAATAACAAAAAACAGCCGCAAGAATATCCCTGCGGCTGATTTTGATTTCAAAAAAGCGATACTACAACTCGTACCATTCTTTTTCTGTAGACTTTACATTCCCTAAAATATTTTTAAGCGTATATTTTTCGGCTTCTGATTTTTTTAATTGGTGCGTCCATGCTGCTCTTTCTTTTGGTTTAAAACCTTCGCCCGTGCATTCGTATTCGGCAAAATAGGCCGTTTTTTCATTTTCAGCATTTCCCCAATTATCCCATCCTTCTACGGCGGTTTGTTTAGGCAATTCGCATTTTATAAATACTGATTTTGCCCAGGCTCTCCAAGGTCGGCCAAGGTAAAGCTTATCCACTTCTTCATTCACAATTACTTTGCAATCCAGAAAAACAAAACCAAACTCTTTGTCTTTTGGCGTATTGGGAGCGGTTATGTACGAATTTGTTTTTCCAAAAATGATACAGTTTTTAAATACCACTGTAGCTGGTCCGAAAATAAAATCGGTAGTTCCTTCAATGTGGCAGTCCACAAAAAATTGTCTTGAATATTCGCCACCGTTATAAATTGTATCCTGATTTCCCAAAAACTTACAATTTTTAAAAACCGCTTTATCGGCATCAACATACAAGGCAACCGCCTGTCCTACTCTACCTGCCGAATTAGCAAACGTAATATTCTCAGCCCTGAATCTATTTCCGGATATTTTAGCGGTATACGAATCAAAAGTCCCCATTTTGCCTCTGCCGGAATAATCATTATAGGTAATAATCGTTTTATCGACACTTTCGCCTATAAAAGTAACATCGGTATTATTTGCAGACAATTCTATTTTTTCGTTGTAAACTCCGTTCTTGATATACAAAGTTATCGGAGCTAAAGGAAATTTTCGCATCGCATCAATGGCATCCTGAATATATTTGAATTCGCCGCTGCCGTCTTTGGCTACAACAAACTGGTATTTGTATTTTTCAGGATTTGCTGTCTGACCAACAAACAATTGTGTCATAAATAGCAACAATAAAACAAACTGGAATCGAAATCTATTTTTCATAAAAATCATCTTTTATTACTTTTTAAAAGTAGCATTTATTTCTTTCATTCCTTCAAAAACCATTCTGGCAACCTCAACTGCTCCTTTTGTTTGAAAATGGGTATTGTCTTTTTGCCCTTCGGGATAAGCCTCATATTTACCCGCCGGGAAATTCATAAAATAATTTTCGGCTGAAAAAGTCTCTCCTTTTTTAGTAAAAAAATCCATTGATTTTTTGTTCAAATCAATAAGAGGCACATTCAATTCTTGAGCAACATCTTTGGCTGCCTGATCATATAAACCATGAACGTTTTGCAATTTTCCATCTACCCAAGGATAATTTCTGGCAACCGGAGTCAAAATAATAGGTTGAGCCCCTTTGGATTTGGTTTGACTGACAAACAATCTCAAAAACTCCTTATATCCTTCAATAGGAACATATCTTTCGGTTCTGTCTTCGGCAGCATCATTATGTCCGAATTGCATCAACACCAAATCATCTTTTTTTAGATTTTCAAATACGGCCCGCCATCTTCCTTCCTGAAAAAAGGTTCGCGTACTGCGACCTCCTCTGGCACGGTCATCAACAACTGCACTTTGGGTTTTTATCAATTTATTTACTTTTTGCAGGCTGTCTTTCACTAAAAACTGCTGAAAAACCTGCCCCCATCCCGTAACCGGATATCTGGTTTTCATGTAATCTTTGCCCGGTTCGTAATTATTGGCATAATCTGCCATTGTGGAATCGCCGATTAAGTAAACAGTGGTTGCATTCGTTTTTTGTATACTAAAAGCCATGATTGTAAAACTGGCTAGCACACCAATTGCAGGGATTATAAATTTTCTCATGTATTATTTATTAAAAACTTTATTTAAAAAATCATTGATATAAGTAGCCGTTGGATCAATCCATGGATGAAACAACCAAAATGTATGGAGTTGAATATCAAATTTATGCACTTCGGTATAAATTCCCCAATCTTTCATCATTCCGATTAGCTCATCCTGACCGGCATGAAATCTTGGAAAACCGCTATTGATAAACATGATAGGACATGATTTTTCATTGGCCCAAAAAATAGGCGAAGCTTCTTTCCATATCGCTGGTTTTTCATAAAAAGTACCTCCTAACCATTCCACATCTGGCGAGTCTGGTTTTCGATTTAAATTCAAAGACAAAGGCGCCATAAAATCGACCACTCCATCCAAATCTACAATAGCCTGAATTTTACTTGAAAAACCTAAGTTCCCCTGATCTCCTTCTTTCGATTCAATTCCGCTTGTAAGTCCTGTTAACAATGCCAATTGTCCTCCTGCCGAACAACCTGAAACAGCAATTTTATCCGGGTCAATTCCGAATTTATCCGCATTGGCGCGTGTCCATCGCACTGCCGATTTTATATTGTAAAGCGCTGCTGGATATTTGGCTTCCTGCAACAATTGGTACTCCACACAGATGGTTACAATTCCTTTGGCTGCCAATTTCTGAGCTAAAGGAACCTGCAACATTTTATCTCCTGCTCTCCATCCTCCGCCGTGCACCATGATCAACGCAGGATATTTTCCTTTTTTCTTTGGCGAAAAAACATCAACATGCAAATCCCTATCTCCAAAAGGAGTATTTTTTAGTGTTGTATAAACCAAATTCCGACTTTCATTTACATTTCCCGGCAAAGAATCTTTAGCCGGTTTTATGTTTGGGAAATTTTTTCGGTATTTTTTGAATTCATTTTTTACCGTAAAAGAAGTATCTTTTGGAATCTTAATCGTGGTTTGCTGCGCATTGGCACCAAAAGAAACAAGAAGAATTACACAAAATACATTTTGAAAAAACTGCTTCATAACATTGAAAATTTATTTATTATTTCTACTGGAAACATTGTGAATATTATTTTTTTAAACCATTAAGCCAATTAAGAAAGTTAAGAAAACTGCAAATCTTAATTTTCTTAAATAACTAAATGGTTAAAAGCTTTGTCTTTCTCACAAACACCAATAGTACTATTTATTGAAAACTTTAGTTAAAAAATTATTTATGCATTCAATTGTAGGACTAAACCAAGGCTCATACAAACAAAAAGAATGTGGTGCTTCTTCAAATTCTTTTACTTCAGAATAAATTTCGTTTTTATCCAAAACTTTGATGTAATCTTCCCTACCCGCATGCATCCAGGGTACGGAGCTATTAATAAAAAGCGTTGGTGGTGTTTGAGCGCTTACATAACTCAATGGGGAAGCCGCTTCCCACAATTTTGGATTTTCTGCTTTCGCATAACCAAACCAATAGGTTCCTGCCGAAGTACTTTTGGAATCATCTCCTTCCCTCCCATCCGGATGTACAAATGATAAAGTTCCGTCGATATCAACAACTGCATTCACATTGGATTTTGCGTCTAAGTTACAAGAAGTTCCTTCAAATAACGGCATATTCGCCGTTGTTCCCATAAAAGCAGCCATTTCTCCACCAGCCGAAAAACCAACAATGGCAATTTTATTAGGATCAAAATTATAAGCCACAGCATTTTTTCGAACCCAACGTATAGCCGACTTAACATCAAATATTGCTGCCGGAAAAAGTGCTTCGGTTGAGAGACGGTATTCCGGTGTAAAACACACATAACCTAAACTGGCTAACTTTTGAGCCATTGGATAATGTTGTGTTCTGCTTCCGGTACGCCAACCGCCACCGTGAATAACAATAACCGCCGTTTGTTTAGAATATGACTTATCAGCATTATAAAAAACATCTAGATTCAGTTTGCGTTTTCCAATTTCGCAATAAACAACATTTCGTTTTTCTTTTACTGTTTCAAGATGAAATTCAGAAACAATCTTAATGTTCGGATGCGTTTTTACATCATGATTATAAGCGTTTTTAGTAGAATAAGAAGTGTCACTTATTCCAGTAACACCTTTATAAGACTGACAATATACTTCACTTAAAAATAATATTGAGACCAACATTACAAGAAATGGGCATCTAAAATTCATATTGCTATTTTACAAAATCAAATTAAGAAAAAACCCCATGTAGTTTAGAATTATCTACACCTACATGGGGCAACAATTTAATTACTAACCAAATTAAATATTAATTTTCAGGATAACCTGGATTCTGATTTAGTTTTGGGTTGGCTGTTCTCTGCTCCTGAGGAATTGGATACAAGCCCCTGAAAGTTTCTGTTTGTGTAGTTTTGAATGCCCAAGTTCCGGTAAAATAAGTACCAAAACGAATCATATCTCTTCTACGATGCCCTTCCCAAATCAATTCTCTGGCTCTTTCGTCTTCAATATTTTTCAATGTTAAACTTGATAAAACAGAAGCATTACTTCTTCCTCTTACTGTATTAATCAAATTTAATGGAGTATCAGCAATTGTAGTAGTACCCCCTCTAAATAAAGCTTCAGCTTTTATCAACAAAATATCTGCATAACGCATTAAAACCAAATCATTATCCGCATTAAAGCCAGACCATGAAGTTCCTACAGGAGTATATTTCAAAACTTTGTAACCTTCATTATCCTCTGCACTAATTAAACTTTGCACTGCAATGATATTTAACTGTGTTCCATTTGGGTAAGCCAAAGGAGTGACACCATCCAAATAATATTGTGGTCCATATTCAATCAATGATTTACGCACATCTTGATTCTCATATCTATCTAGCGCTTCCTGATACGTACTGTATCCATTTGCCGGAGTAAATGGCAAATTATATTTTAATTTATCTAAACCGTTTTGAGTATACAAAATAAACTGATTAGCACCTGCATTTTGTGCCGGAGCAATTGAGAATGAAGAGATAATCTCTGTTGAATTTTTCTCATTAGTAGCTTTAAAATTATCAACTACAGCAGCCTCCAGAGAATACTTATTCGTACTGATAATTTTATCACACATTGCAACAGCTTCTGTCCATTTTGGAGTTCCTGTGTAAACCTCTGCATTCAAATACATAGTTGCTAACAATCCATAAATAGCCTCTTTAGTAAATCTTGGATAATAACTTGCTTTATTGACAGTAGTAATCGAAGGTAAATCTTCTATTGCTGCTAACATTTCTGTTTCAATAAAAGTGAACACATCTTTTCGTGGAGTATTACCAGGCAAATTATTAGGATCAATTCTGGCCACAGTTACTAAAGGTACATTCCCCCAAAAATCCATAGCATAAAAATAACCATAAGCACGCAAAGCACGCGTTTCAGCTATTAAAGCTTTCAGATTACCACTATTTGGAGAAGCCTGTAAACTTTCCAAAACAGCATTAGCAACACCTATTTCCTGAAAAATATTTTTCCATGCTCTTCCGCAAGTCGCATTTGTAGGGGCAACAGTATGATTTATTATATCAATGTTATTTTGATCAAACCAACCTCCACTGGCTCTACCTGGAACGATAAATTCATCAGTTCCAAATTCGGCAATACGCCAAGGATCTCCAATATGAACAACTTGTGACAATGACTGATAAACTCCAACAACAGAAGAAAGCGCCTCAGCTTCATTATTATAATAAGTATCAGGTGATAAACTTCCGAATGTTTCTTCATCCAAATTAGTACATCCAGGCATGCAAAGCAAAGCAACGAATGAACACAATATTAATTTGATTTTATATATTTTCATGATAGTAGTATTTTATTAATTGAAATTATGCTTAAAACGACAAACTCAAACCAACGCTTACTGTTTTAGCTTTAGGATAAGCTAAATAATCCACACCAAGAGGAGCAATTCCGGTAGCTGAAACATCTGAATTCACCTCAGGATCTAAACCGGAATATTTAGTAAACAACAATAAATTTTGTCCGGTAATAAACAACCTTGCATTAGTAATTGCTGGAACATTTTTAAGATCGATATCATAACCTAAAGTAATATTGTCCAATCTCACAAAAGAACCATCTTCAATCCATCTGGAAGAATATTGTTTTGGCTGACTTCTTAAGACACCACTTGTAACTGCTTCTTTAAATACATTTCGACCAGGAAGATTACTTAAATAACCTAAGTTATTTGCTGTCAAATTGTATACATCATTACCAACAGATCCTCTAAAGTTAAATCCTAATGAAAATCTTTTGTAAGTCAATGAGTTTGTAATACCAAAAGTAAAATCAGGTTGAGCACAACCGATTACTTTCATTTCAGGATCGATGATTTCAACACCATTCTCGATTCCTTTAAATTCGCGTCCGTAAAAAGTCCCCACAGGCAATCCCGGTTGAATTAACTGAGCATAAATACCCGCTGTTAAACCTTGCCCTTGTAATGGTGCTACCTGAATATTATCTCCTTTATATAAACTATTCGACAGACTTAAAACTTTATTTCTATTTCGGGTATAGTTAATAGAAGTACTCCAAGTAAAATCGGATTTCTTAATGATATCAGCAGAAATTTCTAATTCAATACCTTTATTTTGTACGCTTCCTACATTGGCCAATTGGGTACTAACAGCTGTTGGTGATGGTACTGGAATACGTAATAAAAGGTCCGTTGTTTTCTTGATATAATAATCGATACTACCTCTTACTCTCCCTCCTAACAAAGTATAATCAATACCTGTATTGAACTGAGCTGTTTGTTCCCATTTCAAATCTGGATTAGCATATTGTAATGGTAAAACAGTTGTAATTCTCTGACCTCCTACAATATATCCGGCAGAGGTTGCACCTAATCTTGTAATCGAATTTAAGTTACCAATTTCCTGATTTCCTGTAACACCATAACTGGTTCTTAATTTTAAATCAGTAATTGTTTTTGACTTAAAAAATTCCATGTTAGAAATTCTCCAGGCAATAGACCCTGAAGGGAAAATCCCCCATTGATTTCCTGAACCAAAACGGCTGGAACCATCCTTTCTAACTGTTGCTGTAAGCAAAACTTTATCGTCAAAATTATAATTCAATCTACCGTACATCGAAATCAATTTATTACTTCCCATAAATGAAGTTACCCCTTGATTAGTACTGGCAGCCTGTAAACTATACCAACGGAATTCGTCTGATAAAAATCCGGAAACTACATTACGAATTCCTTCATTAAGGAAGTATTGATAAGAATACCCCGCAATAGCATTGACACTATGTTTTCCAAATTGTTCATCATATCTTAAAATTGTTTCCAATAATTTACTGTAATCTCCTAATTTTTGAACACTCGCATAACCGCCCATTCCCTCACCCAATGGGTTGGATTTTTTCACATATGAATTTCTACTGATAGTCTGATTGGTGTAACCCAAATTCACATTAAAACTTAAAGGTTTGAAAATCTTATAGGTCGTAGATAAATTTCCTATAAAACGATTGTTTCTTACCTCATCTAAAACATCATTCGAAAAAGAAACCGGATTGATTCTATAAGGAGGAACGTGGTTGTAATTTCCATTAGCATCATACACAGGATATGTTGGGTTGAAAACATAGGATTCGTAGTTAATACTTGTCCCTGCCTCACTACCTACTGTATTAGATACTGGAGAATTATTAGAAAATGTTTCTCCGTAATTCACTTTTAAATCAAATGTTAATCGGTCATTAAGTGCAGTATGATTAACATTAATTCTGGCGTTTGCTCTTTGTAATGCCGACCCAATTAAAACACCTTCCTGATCTCCATAGCCTAATGAAGCTCTATAAGCTGTTTTGTCTGTACCTCCTGAAAAAGATAAATTGTAATCCTGTGTTTTCGCGGTTCTGTAAATTTCATCCTGCCAATTAGTGTTTCCTCCTAAATCAGAAAAAGTCAAATTCAAATCCGTATTAATTTTTCTGTATTCGTCAGCGGATAATACATCTAATTTTTTTGAAACTGTCGAAATTCCTCCTGTAACATCCAAGTTTACTTTTAGGTTACCTGATTTTCCTTTTTTAGTAGTAATAACAATTACCCCATTAGCTCCTCTCGAACCATAAATAGCTGTTGACGAAGCATCTTTTAAAACCGTTACTGATTCAATATCGTTTGGATTGATTGTCATCAAAGGATTCGTAGGTTCCTGATCAAAAAAGTCAGTTCCATTTCCTCTGATATTTGCCGAACTCACTCCTGCGGTAGTAGAAATGGGCACACCATCAATTACGTATAAAGGATCATTTGTTCCTGTTAACGAAGTTCCTCCACGGATAATAACCGTATTAGAACCTCCTGGTTTTCCACTATTCTGAGCGATTACAACACCGGCCATTTTTCCTTGAATCGCCTGTTGAGCACTCAATTGTGGTCCTTTATTAAAGTTTTCTGATTTAACTGAAGAAACAGACCCTGTCAAGTCTTTTTGCTTACTGGAACCGTATCCTACAACAACAACTTCGTCCAGTTTAGCGGTTTCTGGCAAAAGTTGGCAATTAATAACCGATTGTTTATTAGTCTTTATTTCTTTGGTTCCATAACCTATAAATGACACCACCAAAACACTCTCTTCTGATGGAACTTTTATGGAATATTTACCGTCTAGATCAGTCTGAGTGGCTATTTGAGTTCCTTTAACAAGCACACTTGCTCCGGGAATAGGCTGATTATTCTCATCAGTAATTTTACCTGAAACTTTTATGTCCTGAGCTACTTTTACTTCAATGATTCTTTCTTTTACTTCAGTTTTTAAAGCTTCTTTGATTATAATATTTTTATCCGCTGTGATTTCAAAATTTAAATTACGCGATTTAAAAATTGGTTCTAATAATTTAGAAATTTCAATGGTACCTTTTTTCAATTGCACTTTTGGAGCGTCTTTAAAAAAGTCGTTTGGATAAATAAAACTGTAGTTGGTTTGCTGTTGAATTATTTTAAAAACTTCTTTGACCGATACTATTTGATTTTCACCAATAGATATTTTTGCCTGCGAAAAAGTAATTTCAGTATTAAAACTGAAAACGGTTGTACAGAATAGGATTAGAAATGTTTTCATCATAATCAACAGAAGCCGTTTTTGAAATTCAAAACGACAATTAATAGAATTAATTTTCATAGTTTTGTGGTTGTTAGTTGAACAATAGTTTAATTAATGTATAGGGAGGGAAGTAGTAAGGAAACCGCTAAATATCTAAACTACTACCCCTCTTTTTTTTATTTCAATATCAAAGTCTTATTTTTAAATTCATATTTATTTATAATTCCTGAGTTTTTAATCGACCTCAAAATTTCATCAATTTTTCTGTCTTTTATTAAAACACCATTAAACTCCTCTTTCTTGATGGTTTCATTTTCAAAAACCACCTGAATATCATACCATCTCGATAGTACTTTCATAATTTCATCCAATGGTTTGTCTTCAAAACTGAAAACCCCGTCTTTCCAACATATTTCACTGTAAACATCAACCTTAGCTATTTTTACTTTATGCGTTTTAAGGTCAAAGTTGGCACGTTGATTTGGAATTAATTTTTGCTTCGTATTTGCAAATTGCATTTCGACTTTTCCTTCTACTAAAGTCGTGGCAATATTAGAATCATCTTTGTAGGCTTTAATATTAAATTCGGTACCTATAACGTGAATCTGCTGATTCTTTTGGTAAACTGTAAAACCAGCACCTTGATGAGCCGTACTTGGAGAAACATCAAAATAAGCCTCACCATAAACCAGTTCAACACCTCTGTTTTTACCTTCTTCAAAATTGACTGGGAATTTCAATTTGGTTTCCGAATTCAACCAAACTTTGGTACCATCTGCCAGTGTAATGGCAAACTGCCCTCCTCTTGGAATAGTCAAATAATTATAAACCACTTTGTTTGATGATGATTTAGAGTTTTTATACAACAACTCTTTTCCGGTACTGTTTACGTTTTTATTGTTATAGGTTTTCCCTTTTTCTAAAACAACAGTTGATCCATCTTCTAAAGTTAACATTGCTTTATCAGTACCAATTTCAATTTTATTAGGAAGAACTTTAGCAATAGTTTCCTCCTGATTTTGGAACTTAAAAACTGTAGTGTATGTAACAAACAGCACTACAGATGCAGCTACAGCATATTTAAACAATGTTTTTTTGTAGAAAGGAACAACTTTAATTTTTTGCTGTTTATCAAAATCCAATTCCAATCGGATTTTCTCACGAATCCTTTCTTGAACGGCTTCTTTTGAACCTAAATAATCAGGCCAGTTTTCAGTTTCCTGATTATTTAGAAAAAAATACAATAGCCTATCTAACTCCACTTTGGTAATTGTACCATCATGAAGTTTAGTGACTAATTCTGAAATATATTGTTGTGGATTTACATTCATCGAGCCGTTTTTTTATGTGCTTATATAACTAAGTCTCTAAAAAAACATTTCACACCTGCTCAATTAGCAAAAATTTTTACTTTTTTTTATACATATCGTTTTTTTATCTTAAAAAATAAGATATAAACTCAATACTCACAGCTACTCCAAGCGATTCTTTTATAATTTTCAAAGCTTTAGAAATATGCCCTTCAACAGTGCGCTGCGAAATATTTAACTGCTCAGCAATTTCCTTATTAGACAACATATTTTCTCTGCTTAACTTATAAACTTCTTTGCATTTATCCGGCAAAGTTTCAATAATCGCATCTAAATACGTTATCAATTCCTGATGCATTAATTTGGTTTCGGGATTTGATGTTTCAATTTTATTCTCAAAATCATCAAACAACTCATCTTTGAGCATTTTTTTATTCTTATTAAAATGATCATAGACTTTATAAACCGTACTGGTATATAAATAACTTTTCAACGAAACCTTTATTTGTACTTTTTCCCTTCTTTGCCATAGCGAAATAAAAACCTCCTGAACAATGTCCTCACATACCGACCGGTCTTTAACAAGATTGTAAGCTGCTAAATACATAACCTCCCAATACTTGTTATAAATTATTGTTAAAGCCTCTTCTTCATTTTCCTGAAGACGCTTTACAAGATCTATATCGGTATATTCTTTAACTAATGTCATTTAGATTATATTTTGCCATTATTGCGTCAAATCTAAAAATAAATAATTGATTTTCGAATATCTTAAAAATTTAACACAAATTTTTATTTTATCAGAAAACTAACCTTACAAACAGTCTAATGCTTTCGTTTTAAAAAACAACCAACGAACATCTTTTTAACTACTCTAAAAATGAAAACCATATTAAATTACCATAATTCGAAATAAAATTCTATTTTCGTAAACGATTACGAAAAAAAATGAAAACAAAAATCACCATTAGCGATATTGCCAAAGAATTAGGAATTGCTCCCGCCACAGTATCTCGTGCCCTGAGCAACCACCCAGAAATAAGTGCCGCTACCAAGAAAAAAGTCAAAGCAGTTGCTGAACGTATGAACTACAGCCCCAATAAAATGGCTTCCTCGCTACGTTCCGGAAAAACAAAACTGATAGGTGTTTTAATCCCTACAGCCGAACATTTATTCTTTGGATCTGTGATTCACGGCATTTCAAATCTGGCAAGTCAACAGGGATACGATGTTTTAATTTACCAATCGAATGAATCGGAAGAATTTGAAAAAAAAGGCATCAAAACTTTTATTAACGCCAGAGTCGACGGGATTTTAGTATCCATTTCTAAAAACACTACTGATTACTCCCATTTCGAATTGGTTAAAGAAAAAAATATCCCCATTGCTTTTTTTGATCGCACTAATGATAATCTGGGAATTTCGTCTGTTAGTATAGATGATTATCTGGGCGCTTACCTAGCAACCGAATCCCTAATAAAATCAAGATACAACAGGATTGCTCACATTTCCGGACCTCAACACAGTAAAGCATTTGCAGAAAGAGTTCGGGGTTATCAAGCCGCTTTACACCAATACAACATCCCTTTCGACAATAACTTCATTTACAATGGCGACATCAGTATTGAAGCAGGAAGAAAAGGCGTCCAACACTTTCTTAATTTAGAAAACAAACCCGACGCTATTTTTGCAGTCGAAGATTTTACTGCCCTTGGAGCATTGAAAGAATTAAAAGAAATAGGAGTCAAAGTACCCGAAGAATTTGGAATTATCGGTTTTTGCAATGATTTATTTGGCGAACACATCACACCTTCACTCTCTACAGTCGATCAAAAAACAGTGCAAATGGGCGAAGAAGCCTTCAACCTTATTTATGAATTGATTTCGAAAAAAGGAGAAAAAACAAACAGCCAAAAACGAGTTTTGACTCCAACATTAATACTAAGAGAATCTTCAAAAAAGAACTAAAAAAATTTTAAATAATAACCGTAAACGATTACGTATAAACAATAAAAAATGACATACCAACCAGCAGCCAAACGATACGAAAATATGGAATACCGCCGATGTGGCAACTCGGGATTGAAACTTTCGGCTTTTTCATTAGGACTTTGGCACAACTTCGGACTGAACAGTGATTTTGAAAACAGCAGAAACCTGATAAAAACGGCTTTTGATAACGGAATTACCCATTTTGATTTGGCTAACAATTATGGTCCGCCTCCGGGTTCGGCAGAAGAATGTATGGGGAAAATTTTAAAAATGGATTTCAAAAACCACAGAGACGAAATGATCATTTCGTCAAAAGCGGGTTATACCATGTGGGACGGCCCTTATGGCGATTGGGGTTCGAAAAAATATTTGGTTTCCAGTTTAGACCAAAGTTTAAAAAGAATGGATTTAGAATATGTTGATATTTTTTACCACCATCGTCCGGATCCTGAAACTCCTCTGGAGGAAACTATGGCGGCGCTGAATTTAATCGTGCAACAAGGAAAAGCTTTGTATGTGGGAATCTCCAACTACCGCCCAGCCGAAGCTGAAAAAGCAATTCAATTATTAAAAGAAATGGGGACACCCTGCCTGATTCACCAGCCTAAATATTCGATGTTTGAGCGCTGGGTTGAAGACGGGCTTTTGGATTTATTAGGAAAAGAACAGGTTGGCTGCATTCCTTTTTCACCTTTGGCACAAGGATTATTAACCGATAAATATTTAGACGGAATCCCAGCCGATTCCAGAGTAGCCACCAGCGGACAATTCCTAAAAGCCGATCATATTACTCCTAAAAGATTAGAGAAAATTGTCGCACTAAATAAAATTGCCAAAGAAAGAGGTCAAAAATTAGCCCAGATGGCTTTGGCCTGGATTTTACGTGACGAGAGAATAACCTCGGTATTAATTGGTTCGAGTAAACCGGAACAAATTTTGGATTCTATTAAAGCTATAGAAAATACTGCTTTCAGCACCGAAGAATTAAACAAAATCAACCTGATTTTAAAATAAAACAAAGCTCAATGTACAGATTAACAACATCTTAAAAAACAAAAATCATATTTATTGATTTTAGCTTTGAAAAGCTATTAGTTTTTTAGCCAAATAAAGCTATATTTGCGCCCACAAACCTTTTCTACGGGCGTAGTTCAAGGGTAGAATAGCGGTCTCCAAAACCGTTGATGGGGGTTCGAATCCCTCCGCCCGTGCAAATTAAATGACAAAGCCTAAGAACACCTGAGGCTTTGTCTTTTTTTTTTGCCATTTAGTTCTTAAAAACTTTTTTCAAAAACCCATCGATATACTCAATAGTGGGTTCAAACCAGGGATTGTACAAACAAAAAGAATGGGGCGAATTTTCAAATTCATGTACTTCCGAATAAATGCCGTTTTGGTCTAAAACCTTTCTGAAATCATCACGTCCTGCATGCATGCGGGCTACTGAACTATTGATAAAAATAAACGGCGGAGTCTTAGCACTAACATAACTTAAAGGCGAAGCCGCTTCCCAAAGTTTCGGATTGTCTTTTTTAGAATAGCCAAACCAATAGGTTCCTGCAGAAATCTTTTTGCTGTCATCACCTTCACCTCCTTCAGGATGTACAAAAGATAAAGTTCCGTCAATATCGACTACTGCATTGACTTGGGATTGCGAATCGGAATTAGTCACTACACCTTCAAACAAAGGCATATTCCCTGTAGTTCCCATAAAGGCAGCTAATTCGCCACCGGCAGAAAATCCCAAAGTTACAATTTGGTCAGGATTCACATTGTATTTTGCCGCATTTTTTCGAAGCCATCTAATAGCTGCTTTAACATCATAAACAGCTGCCGGAAAAAGCGCTTCGGTTGACAAACGGTATTCGGGCGTAAAACACACATAGCCCAAAGAAGCCAGTTTCTTCGCCATCGGATGATGCTGTTGTCTGTTTCCCGAACGCCAGCCACCGCCATGGATAATGATAATCGCTGTTTGTTTTTGCTGCACATTTTTATCAAAAAAAACGTCCAGTTTCATCTTGCGTTTGCCATAACTACAATACGTAATATCGTTCTTTTGCTTTACGTTTTCAAAATTTATTTCAGGAACCATTGTAGCCTTAGGAAAGTATTTCAGTGTTTTTTTAAAATCGGCTTTGGTGTTGTAGGATGTATCCCTAACATTGGTCAATCCCTTTAAATATTGGGCATTCAGACTTTGAAAAGAAAGCATTCCCAAAAACACTACGCTTACACTTTTAATACAACACTTTATTTTTCCCATTTTATCTTTTTATTTTTTCGAAAGGATGAATTTAAAAAAACTATTCCTAAAAACACCACTACTTTTACAATAGTTGTGCTTTTAGGAATAGTTTAGATTTTATTTAGAAATAATTATTTTAACTCAAATGCACCTAAATCGGGAGCTGCACCAAGATAAGGAATCCCTTCGATTACAACTCCTTTATCAATAAGGTCAGACGTTGTTTTTAGTTTCATAAAAGTTACGTCCGGCAAACTTCCATCCGCTTTTCTGGCCTGAATTAACTGACTGATTTCTGTACTCTCAAAATCGGCAGCATCAGTAACTAAACCGTTTAGCCATCCATTATTAGTAACATCTAAAACATCGGCTTTTACGCTTCCGTAAGCTCCAATGCTACATGAATTTTTCAAAGTTAATTTAGCTAAAGGATTTGTTGAACTAAAATTATAATTGTTCCCATTATCATAAGCCGAACAATTATAAATTTCCACATTACCACGGTTACTGTTGTGATCAAATCCATCGGCTACATTTCCTGCTGCAATACAGTTTTTATAAATACCGTTATGCTTTAATAATTTGTCATCACTTCCTCCGGTTTTAAAACCGTTTCCATCACCGGCGCCTTTGCTACCATCTTTTAAATATCCATTTTTGATAGCCCAGCAATTGGTATAAGTTGTTGTAACATTATCCGCTCCTCTTAAATAGCCATCCCAACCATCATCGAGATTTTGCCAGGCTCTGCAACCAATAAATTTATTCCCTGAACCCACATTTAATTTACAGGCAAATCCATCGGCATTTTCCAAAGTAGAATCGGCATTGAAATAAGAATCGCAGTTTAAAATTGTGTTGTTTGAAGCTCCGTTATCTAATTGCAATCCTGAATCAGAACATTCTGAAAACGAACAAAATTCTATCGTATTATTACTTCCTTTCACCTGTACTCCATTATCTCCTGCTTTATAAACATCAATTGCTTTGATATGAATATAATTTCCAGCAACCACAATTCCTTGATTTGAAGAACCTTCTCCTATTGCTGAAAAATCAAGTTTCGCCCTAGTTCCATCCATTTGCCCCAAAATGGTAATTTGGTTGCCATCAGTTCCCGAAGTACTTAAAGTAATTTTTGAATTCATTGTATAAGTTCCTCCTTTCAAAAATACGGTTTCTCCGGCCTTCACTTTAGATAAAGCAGCCAGTAATTCTGTCGCGTTTGAAACGGTATAGGTGTATGTTGGCCCAGTAATAAAAGACGAAATTGTTATCGTTTTTGTGGCTTTAATTATATTTTTATCCGATGCTGTTGCCGTAATAGTTACTGTTCCGTTTTTAAGAGCCGTAACTAAACCTGTCGAAGAAACAGTAGCGATGCTGTTATCAGACGAACTCCAAGTCACTATTTTTGAAGTAGCATCAGAAGGTAAAACACTCGCAGTTAATTGTGAAGTTGTCCCCGAAGTAATATCAGTTCCTGAAATACCAATTGAAGAAACATAGACCACGTTAACATCTGTATTTTCGGAAGCTTTTACATCATCTTTAGAACAAGAAAAAAGCAAAAGCAAAAAGAATATTTTAAAAAAATTTTTCATGATTAATTAATTGTTAATACAGCTAAGCTGTTGTTATTGTAACAATAAAATAAGACAAAAGAATATCATACCTAAAGAGGTATGCCAATGACATACCTCTTGGTTTATTATTCAATATTTATATAAAAAAACTGTTATTTAATCCAACGGGAATCCCCTACTAGTCTATCTTTCAAAGTTTGATTGCTAATGGTAAAATCTCCCGTTGCAGCATTTGTAAATCCAGGATCTAACGAAGTCCCTGAAGCATCATACTTGATAGGTGATGCAGCAACTGTAATTAAATTAGCTGTATTAGTATAATTATTATTTGTAAATGTTGGTGTGCTTGTTGTACTTTGATTAGCATACAATGCATTGGTGCTATCAAAAATATTATTTTTTGAAACCAATGTATGGGTTGAAAAACGAGTATAGAATATTCTTCTGTAAGTAGTCGTTGAACTATTGCTTACTTTATACATCGTATTATTCTCTAACGTAACATTGATATTCCCAGTAAAATTGGTTGTTGCATCAACTCTCACAAAATCTCTTTCAGGTGAACAATTATTAAAAGTATTATTTTTAACCATTATATCTCCTACGTAACTCAATCTGAAATCAATAAAATCACCTCCTGCAGCAGTATTCACATTTTTTACAATAGAATTTTCGACAGTAAAAGAAGTAATTTTAGCAGCAATATTAGCCGCTACCAACGATCTGGTAAAATCATGAATATTACAACCACTATACAATAATGTACCATAATTATTTGAGGCTTCATTATAACGAACTAAATCGGTCATCGTACTCCCTCCTGATAAATCTAAATCAATTAGAGATACATTGACAGTACCGGCAGTTAAAAGAAAGTTCAATTTCAACAATGGCTTATTAAAACTTCTCAAACCTCTTAATGTTATAGATTTTGCCAAAGTTATTGTAGCTGTTTGAGCGGTATAATCTCCAGGTTCCAAAACTAAAACAGCTCCTGAAGTAGCATCAGCAATTTTTTGAAGTAAATCATCTGTTGGTTTTACTAATGTTGCATCACCAACATCAACACCTGTTGTAAAAGTTTGTACTCCACGCACTTTTGTTCCATTATACAATGTAGCTGTGTAAGCTGTTTCACCTGACAAACCAGTTATTGTTGCCATACCATCCATTTTTTCCTGAGCTGTAATTACATGTGTAATATCACCTGGAGAAAGTTTAATTTGAGTTACATTACTATTAGGTATCCAGCGAAGTGTGGCCTGAGTTCCTAAAATATCACCATCAATAATTCCGGTAAAAATCTGCTCGGTAAGTGTTGTGGCGGTTATTGTTGTCCAGTTAGAATCTTCTAAACCATTTACTATTGCTTTTACTCTGATAGAATACACTGTTTCTCCTTCCATCGGTATTTTTATTGGCAATTCAGAGGCATCAACATTTACCGTTTTTACTATACTCGTAAAATTCGGATCGTCGGCACTAAATTCGACCACATAATGATCAACGTTATCACGTGGAGTCCAGTTTAACTCGACTGTAGTTTGTGTTCTAATAGTTGCTGTAAGTTGTATTGGAGCAAATGCTCTATTGACTTCCAGCATATCAATTACATCTTCATTGTAACCTGTACAACTAATTAGCGTTCCTGTAACAAATAAGGAAGCTAAAACTATTTTAATTATAAATTTTTTCATAATTTCTTATATAATGAACCTCACAGACTAAAAATTCATCTAAATGATGAAAACATCAATTAGCTATTTTATGGCTGTAAAACATTCTTTTAGTTTACTATTAGATTTCCATATCCGTAATCATTCACTAACTGACCATTACTACCACTAATAAATACTTGCCAAATAGGCCAAAATTGTCTTGTATCAGGATTAATAGTAGCGTCATAAAGCGTGCTGATTTTAAGTGGTTCCAACTTAAGCCATGTTTTTGCAGTATATTCTGCTCCCGGATTAGTAGTTTCTCCTCGATTCAATCCATAAATATCTAACGAAACATTATCGGCAGCAGTTTTATAATATAAAGTTGAAGGCACATCGGCATATTCGCCAGTACGAGCCTGAAGATTTGTCATTTTCACTTTAGCTTCATCCAGTTTTGCTTTTAACAAATTCCAACGAATCAAAGCCTGTTTACGTTCCATTTCCCCGGTAAATTCAAATTTATGTTCGTCTACTATCGCATTGAACATCGCTTCTTTAGTAGTTAATGCATTCACATAAGCTTCAACCATAGTTGCCTGATTTGTGGTAAAGGCTCTGTTTCTGATTGTTTTTAGATATGGAGCAGCAGCTGAAGGACCTTCTAATTCATTAGCTGCTTCGGCAGCAATCAAAAGCACTTCGGCATAACGCATGTACAATTTATCCACTCCATCATCATTAGTAGAAGTAACATAACGTGACATCCATTCGTAACGGTATTTCCCAAAATACCAAGTATCTAAATCGTTCAATTCCTGTTTTGAAATTCCATTAACTGCGGTACCATATTTATAAGGCACACAGGTTACATTTCTACGGGTATCGGCTTGGTTATAATCATAGAATACGAAAGGAAGCGGACCAGCAGCACCACCTCTGTTATTACCATTTGCCTGAAATTGATCGATACTATTATGACGAACCGCAAAAGTAAACAACATACGACCACGCCCATCAGCAAAAGGAATTTGCCATAATGATTCACCTCCGGCAGTCACATCTTCCTGATTGTATTTTCGCCATAAAGTTTCAAAAGAAGGTTCTAAACGTGCTGTTCCACTATTAATCACATCTCTACATTCATCTAACGCCAGTTTGTACATTTTACTAACCGAAAGATCAGCATCAGTACTTCTTCTTATTCCATCAGGATATTGCTGTAATCCACTAGCAGCCATTGCTAATCGGGCTCTCAATGCTTTTACGAAAGCCTTATTGATTCGATGTACACTGGAAGTAGCAACACTTCCATTAGGCCAAGGCACTAAATCAGCGGCCTCTCCTAAATCTTGTATTAGCTGCTTATAAATTACATCACGACTTGATTTTGGAATGTAAATTGTTGCTGAAGTTATTGGTTCAAAACGGGCAGGAATATCTCCCCAGGCTTTCAACAAATCAGCATAATATACCGCTCGCAATGCTAAGGATTCCCCTAAAAGGTAACCCAATTCAGTACCTGGTTGCGGATTACCATAGGTACGCAAACCACGGATACAAATATTAGCACGTTCAATACCCGAATACATCATTGCCCAGGCATTGTTAGTCGTATTCATATTTGTATTATCCCATTTTGTATTGTAATTAACCAGTTCCGTATTAGCATTTATTGTTTGAGATGTATTAAACCACTCTACATCAGTATTCAAACCGTACCATGGTAAAAAACGACCACGGTAAGAGTTAGTTTCTCCAAATGGAACTTTAATTCCATCTACTGCCCCTTTAGCCAAACCTGCATTAGAAAAGATAACCGATTCATCTAAAGTTGATTTTGCCGGAGCGTCTAAAAAATCCTCCGAATTACATGAACTTAAAAATCCAACTGTAATTATTGATATATATAAAAGTACTTTTTTCATTTTTCAAAAATTAAAAATTAAGATTTAAACCAAAAGAAACCTGTCTGCTTCTAGGGAATGGTGCAAAATCTACTCCAGGTGTAAGCGGTGTTCTTCTGATGGTAGAAACCTCTGGATCTAAACCTGAATATTTTGTAATAACAAAAACATTATTAGCCGTAGCATAAAATCTTAATTTAGCAATACCATATTTAGAAAGTGCATCTGCCGGGATGGTGTACCCCAATGAAAGTGTGTTCAATCGCAGGAAAGAACCATCTTCTACAGCCCAATCACTAAACACATAATTTCTCATAAATGGAGACCATAAAGTAGTATTGGCATTCAGAGCTTCTAATTCGGCCGGATCAGTAACAATTTCTCCCGCTGCATTCAAATTAGTCCATCTGTTGCCGGAAGCCATTATAGTACTTAAATTTCTATACTGAGTATTTTCAGTTGCTGTACTATACTCAATCTTATTAGCATTATAAACATCATTACCAAAACTGTAATTAAAGGCTGCCGATAAATCAAAACCATAAGCATTAGCATTTAATACAAAACCTCCTGTATGTTTAGGGTTAGCATTACCAATTATTGTTAAATCTTTGGCATCTACTACTTCATCTCCGTTAATATCCTTTAATTTCATCACACCAGGAGCAAGGGTACCTAAAAGTGTAGTAGTAGGAACTCCTTCTCTTAAAGTATAACTAGTTCCATTATAATCAAAATCAGATACTTCATAGCGTCCATCGTTCTTGTAACCATACATTATTCCTAAGGGTTGTCCCACTCTTACTGCGTAATCATCTGCAAATGCGGTAGATGCCCAACCAGTTGACCAGAAGAAATCATTCATCACTCCTAATGAATTGATACGGTTTTTATTCATTCCAAAGTTCATAGACAAACTCAGACCATAATTCGGTTTATTGATAATGTTAAGATTTAAGGAAGCCTCAATACCCGTATTTTGAGTTTCTCCCATATTTCTATACTGCGTATCATAACCAGTACCAGGAACAATAAAATTAATCAACAAATCTCTGGTAATATTCTTATACGCTTCCACGCTACCACTAACCTTACCGTTAAACAATTCATAATCTAAACCAAAGTTTTGGGTTATGGTTGTTTCCCATTTTAAGTCTGGATTAGGCATTGTTTTCGAAGGTGCCCAAAAACTGGAAACTCCTTCAACCCAAGTTGTAACATTTGGATTAAACAACAAGCTGGTTTGACCAACAGGAATATTATTATTTCCAGCCTGACCATAACTGGCTCTTAGTTTCAATAATTTTAACCAGGAAGCATTTTTCAAGAAATTTTCTTCGGAAAGTTTCCATGCTAGAGCAGCTGAAGGAAAATAGCCCCAACGATTATTCCCTAAAAATTTACTAGAACCATCAGCACGATAGGTTGCTGTAAATAAATAACGGTTTTTATAATCGTAATTTAAACGTCCAAAAAAGGATAATAATTTATCTTCAGGAGCATAAGAAGTTTGTGTGAACTGCGCATCTCCCTGAGAAGAAAGATTTTTAGCACTCTGGAAGTCAAAAAACAAAGGGAAAGCATGAATTTCACTAGTCAATTCAGTACTTTTCGTTTTAATTAATTCCTGACCAGCCAGTACTTTTAAGCTATGATCTTCTCCCAAAACTTTCTTGAAATCATAATTAATCGTATTAGCTATTCTAAAAGTAACATTTTTTTTATCAGATAAAGCTAAAGCCGGCTTGCCTTGGTTCTCTGCTGCTACCTGATTTCTAACATAAAAAGTGGAACGTCCATAAAAACGGTAATCCTGATTGTAATAATTATCAAGTCCTAAATCAGAACCTAACTGAAGTCCTGGCAATATTTTATAAGATATACCTCCTAAAACATTGAAATTTTTTCTTAACTGAAGGCGATCATTATCAGCAGCTGCCACAAAAGGATGCACTAAGAAACTCGCATCAGCTTCATCAGTATTATCAGAAGTTAAACCTTCTAAAGGAATTGGCGCATAAGCCACACTATTACGCAAACGGGCATCAGCTGAAACCGATTTAGCATTTTGCTCATTGGTTCCTCCCCCTTTTATTTCAGTATCCGAATAACGCACTGTGAAAGACAAATCTATTTTATCTGTTGCTTTACTTTTTACAGCCATAGACAAGTTGTTTCTTTTGTATTCAGAACCAATCATAATAGTTTTCTCGTCAATATGAGCATAATTAAAGTTGAAGTTCATCTTTTCAGTCCCACCACGAATCCCTAGATCACGGTTTCTAACCTCGCCTAATCGACCATAAATTTGTTTTTGCCAGTTATTCCCTTTCATTCCGGCATAAAGATCACGATCAGACCATTGTCCAAAATATTGTTGATAGGAACCGTCATTTTCTTTAAAACGATTTACATACTCATACTGCAATCTTGCATATTCTTCTGGATTTAAAACATCAATAGTCTTGGCAATCTTTTTAAATCCATAAAACGAATTAAAAGTGGCTGAAATTTTTCCGTCTTTTCCTTTTTTAGTGGTTACCAAAATAACACCATTAGCTCCTCTGGAACCATAAATTGCTGTTGAAGAGGCATCTTTTAAAACGGTAATAGTTTCAATGTCTGATGGTGCGATATCATTAAGATTAGCAATTGGAAAACCATCAACAATAATTAATGGCGCAGCATCTTGAGTTAAGGAGCCACCTCCTCTAATTCGAATATTAATGGCTGCATCCGGAGATCCTTCCGAAGAAGTTACCTGAACCCCTGCGACGCGACCTGTTAAACTCTCTGCAACATTATTCATATTGGTTTTTTTCAAATCTTCTCCGCCAACAGAAGCAACTGAACCTGTTAAATCTCCTTTTTTTGCAGTACCGTAACCTATTACAACTACTTCATTCAAAGTAGAACTCTCATCTTTTAAAACGACTTTCATTGTCTTGTTGGCTCCAACAAGCTTTGTTACGGTTTCATATCCTATAAATGAAAAAATTAATTCGCTACTTGTACTATTTACTTTTATAGAAAACTTTCCATCAAAATCAGTTTGAATTCCGTTTTTAGTTCCTTTTTCTAAGACATTTACTCCTGGAACGGGCATATTATTAGCATCCGTAACTACACCAGTAACCTGAATGCTTTGTTGCAGTTTTTTTTTATTTTCTGAAATAGCTTCCTTTTCTAAAACCTCCTTTTCTTTTTTCAGGATTATTTGGCGGTCATTAACATAGTATGCAGTGTTAGTCCCTTTAAAGAGAATACTTAAAATGTCGTTGATCTTTTGTTTTTCAACATTCAAATTAACTTTTCTATTAAGGTCTATCTGGTTGCTTTCAAAAAGAAATCTGTACTCAGATACAGATTCAATTTTATTAAATACCTGCTCCACAGTTGCTTCCTTGAGTTTTAAAGAAAGCTTCGTGTTTTGAGAGTAACTACTCGCTTGAATTTTAACCAAAGACAGTATCAGTAATATTGTGGTTAGTTTCATTTTAAGGCTTATTTTAGGTAAGTACGGATAGAGCCATCTTCCGTTAATTATTTTTTTCATACTTTTGGATTGATTTTAAATGATTTGATTCGATACGTCGTTTAAAACACATTACTAAATCGGGAAATACTGGTACTATTTTCCGATTTTTTTTTCATGTATTTCTTTCTTAAAAAATTACATGCTCACCTCATAAATTTGTTTAGTTTTATCTGTTAGTAAATTAATTTATCGTTATTTGTTTGCCTTCTTTCTTAAAAGTAAAATCCTGAATTTTACCCATGGCTTTTAAAACATCATCAATAGATTCAATATTTTTATTAAAACTACCATTGAATTTTTTATCAAACAGTTCTTTGTTATTATTATCAATTGTGACATTATAACAACGTTCTAATTTTAGAATAATATCTTTAAAAGCTGTTTTTCTAAAAACTAATTCTCCTGTCATCCATTGGGTATAAAAACTTGTATCTACCTTTTCAACAACAATCTCTTTTTGACCATTATTCCAAGTGCCTTTTTCACCCGGAACTAAAATTGCTTTCTCATTTGGCTTAGCGGCATTTGATAAACTTACAGAACCTTCAACCAATACGGTATTAATATCCACATCTTCTTTATAAGAACTTACGTTGAATTTTGTTCCTAAAACTCTAACATCAACACCTCTTGTTTTTACGATAAATGGATGCTTTTTATCCTTAGTTACATCAAAAAATGCTTCACCATCTAAAACAACTTCTCTAGTATGACCTTTAATAAATTGAACCGGATATTTTAAAGATGAACCAGCATTCATACTTACTTTTGTCCCATCAGACAAAGTCACTGTAAAAGTTTTCCCGTAAGGGATTTTAATTTCATTATAGACCAACTTATCCATTGGTTTATTGGAACTATAACTGATTTGGTTTTCATTTTGAGATGCTACAACAGTCCCGTCTTTTTTAATAATTTGATTTGTCCCGTTTGGATTTAATACTTGAATATCTCCATTTTCAAGAACTAATTGGATTGCGTCGTCCGGTATTACAACTGTAGTTGCTTTAGCAGTTTTATATTGAAACACATAAACCAAACCTAATAATGTAATAAACACGGCAGCATATTGAAAAACGGTCTTCCAATGAACAACTATAGCTTTCTTTTTAGAATTAATTTTTTGTTTTAATTCTTCCCAATTTTGTTCTTCATCCAATGAATCAATAAGAGACAAGGCTTCATCAAGTAAATGATTCTTTTCTAACTCCTTTATCAACTCCTGTTCTTCCGGAGGCAATAATTTTATTCTGGAGGCATCAATACTTCCATTACTTACAATTTCTTTTAGGATAGTAACCAATTCAGAGTTCGATTTCATATGTTTATTAGGTATGTTAATGATATGTTATAAAAAAACAGATTTGGGGTGACAAGATTCTTTATTTTTTTGACTTTTTTTTCACATATCTAAAAAAACTCAAGCATTTATTTCATATTTAATGATTACCAACACTTTAGTTTTTACCAAAAACGAAAAAAGCCTGAATCTCTTCAGGCTTTTTTGAAAAAAATAAATTTAACTTTTACTAGTTTACCGTAAATCGAACTATTTGAGAAAACGAACTACTATTAGCATCGGAAGTTTTAACTCTCCAATAATAAACACCACTACTAACACTTACCGTAGCCTGAGTAGCTGTAATATTCGTCAATTCGGTAACTGGAGTTTGCTTGCCATCAACCTTATCAATATAAACAGTATATTTCAAACTATCCCCTTCTGTATCTGAACCTGACCATTTTAAAATAATTTTACCATCAACTGCTGTTACTATTTTATCCTGAATAGGAGTCAATAAATCTGCCGGAAACGGAGCAAAATTAGCAACACTTACTCCTGCCGAAGCGTAAAACTTCCAAACAGGACTTCTATTACTGATTTTTCTAGTAACATTATCTCTGGAAGCTACTGTCCATGAAAAAGGCACTTGTTTATCTAAAATGATCTTATATGATGTTGTCTTAATATCATTTTTAATTAGCACTACTTTATTAGTATTTAAATTAGTTATAGTTAAAACATAACTTTCATTATCACTTGTTGGCACCCAATTCAAAGTCACTTCACATTTAGTACTTGAAGTCGAAACGCCTTCACAAGTCGAATTATCAAGAGGAGTTGCTAAGTCAAGTTCACCAATTACCGGAACACTATTTTCATTATTATCATTAGTACAGGCAGTATTTAGCATCACCAATGAAAGCACAATATATATTAATGATTTTCTCATTTTTTTACAATTTTAAATGTTTTGCTAATTGTTTTTCCTTCTAATTGCACCATATAAACACCTGAAACATATGATGTCAAGTCCAAACCAATATTTCTATTTTCTTCAATAGATTTTACACCATCATACAATTTATTCCCTGCCATATCGAAAACCCTTACAGTTAGCTGAGAGTCATCACCAGCTAAATAAACATTAAGAGTCCCCGTTGTAGGATTTGGAAAATATTGAACATCTTCCGAAAGGAAAATAGTTTCATCAAATGTTCCCTGACATACTAAATCCGTACTTACAGAAATAGTATTTAATCCAGATGTTAACTTAGCACTATATTCAGAAGCTGTTACAATTTCCTCTAATCCGTTAATAGTTACCTTGTAAGTCGATGCCCCTGTCATTATTAGTTTAACAGTATTAGCATTTTTAGAAACAAATGAACTAATATTTATTTTCTCCGGCTCCTCTATCTTCACTTCAAAACATTGTGAGAAACCAGGAATACTCGGAGTTGAAAAACATACATTGTAAACTCCGGCAGCTAAATTATCTATTGTTTTCGAATAACCTGAAGCCGTATCCAGAGTTACATAAGTTGCATTGATAGAAACCGTATAGTTTAATGTTTGCTCATTAGAAGCAACTGTAATAGAGCCGTTTTGCATACCATTACAAGTAGCACTATTTACTTTTACAGTAAAATTATTATTTGGCAAACTGGTAATAGTTTCCAAAATTGGGAATGGATCCCAACCGTCAGCTCCTTTGGTAAAGTTAAATGGTTTAATTTCAGTACCATCAGTTAGCACCGGAGTAGTTATCACTTTTGTCCAACTTGCACGACTTCCAGCATTATTAACACCTGATTTCTCAATGGTTCCAAATTCATAAATATTATCAGAAGTTCCGCTTAAAGAATTAGTCCATCCTTCTGGTGCGATCAACGACAAACCTTCTGAACCGGTATAATTGGAAGTTTCGATAGTCGCTTTGTAAACCACAACTTCACTAGTATTTGCCGCCCAAGGACGCCCAAAATAACCCGGTTTAGCTCTGTAAGCCGAAGCTGTTTCAACTCCAGGTTCAGCAGAAGTTACTTTACATTCATACAATAAATACCCTCTTCCGCTGCTTTGTTGTGGAGCTGTTAAATAAGCCGCATCTCCCGCTACATCACTCACATTCATAGCGAAATCAGTTTTATAGAATACAGCTGTCATTCCTCCAAAGATATAATCAACAGCCCCCATCATCACTCCTTTGTAAATAGCAACTCTGGAACCTTGACCTCCATAGAAAGAATCCTGACGACCCACTACTCTACAGTTTTTCAGAATGGTTTTATCAACTCCATTAGGAATTCCAATTGCAGCCGCTCTTTCAACAAAGCTTCTATTTTGAACTGCAGTATTTCCGTAATCTGTAGGACGCAATCCTTTATTTCCTACCGCCCACATTACCGCTTTGTCCTGTGATTCTTTTTTAGAAATATATTGATTGAATGAATTTTCAAAAATAATATTCTCAGCCTCAAAACCATTGGCCGCAATTACCGCTGTAGCATCCCAATAAGAACCATTAGTAGTACCACTTACATTTTCATAGGTATAACTATTATTTGCTTTATTGACAGCTAAAACCTCAGCGTTCCATTTATTATCATTCCCTTGGCTGTAGTAGCTATACCCATATCCGTAGTAAGATGTAATACGAACTGCATTTGCATCAATATCTACTCCTTTATTTTTTAGCGCAATACTTGGTGTGCTCGATGCATTTTTGAAAGTCACATTTGGACTATTTACTACGATCATTTCCTCATAGTTTCCTGGATCAATTACCACAGTAACTCTTT
This sequence comes from Flavobacterium flavipallidum, assembly GCF_038289905.1. NCBI lineage: Bacteria > Pseudomonadati > Bacteroidota > Flavobacteriia > Flavobacteriales > Flavobacteriaceae > Flavobacterium > Flavobacterium flavipallidum. Next base: position 125,710 of record NZ_JBBYHU010000002.1, read on the forward strand.
GAGATGAGGTACGTACCATTTTTGAAATAGCCTTCAAAGCTGCATTTATAGTTTGATAATCTTTGTCAATACCAACTGTGATTACCGGTGCATAAGGTACAATAACATCCACATTAACATCTGTAAAATAAGTTGTGCCATTAACAGCAATTACCACATTTCCTGGAACGGTTCCTGTATACACATATTCTACTTTTTCTAAAAGTGTTGTACTGTTACTACTTGTCGTAACAGCAGTCCCTCCGGCAATTGAAAAATTAGCCGCATAATAATAAGTAACTGTCACTTTTTGATTTGGCTGTACAGGCACACTTAATGTTGAACTAGCCGATGCATTCAAATGACCTTTCGCAATTTCGTTGGCAACAGAACCCGTAAACAACATTCCTTTATAACTGGTTGTTGCGCTAGTAATTACTTTATCATCAAACGACCAGTTCGTTACGGTTTTAAAAGTTAATTCTTTAGAAACTGCTGCATTTGAAACTACCAAATTAGAAGTCAATGCCAATTCCAAAGGATATTCATCCAAACCAATTGCCGCAACAGAATAAGTCCCGTTACGCAAATTAATATTACTAATATCAGTAAACGTATAACTTACTCCTGCCTCATTGGTATTTGTAAACTTCAATCCTAATTTAGACAATTGTGTCGCATCCAAAGTTGGTGCTGTAATTGTAACCTTGTATTTAGGTTTCAAAGTAAAGGCAACATCTGCAGTTGCATTAGCATTAGCCGTAATTGAATTAGCCAAAACTTCATATTCATTAACTCCGATACCTGAAATTGTATAGGCAACTCCTGCTTCTAATTTTACAGAGTACTGAGTTGTAGTTGTATTAATTGTTGGCGCAGGAATATATGCGCTATTTGCTGCAGGATTTGGAGTGTATTTCAAACTTAATTTAGTAATATCAGTCCCTAGTCCAGTTACATTTCCTGTTACAGTGTATAACGTAATTTTAGCAATAGCAATATTATTAACTTTAGCATCTACTGTTACTGCAAAAGTATCCCCCGATGTAATCAAATACCCATTTGCATTACCAACACTTAAAGTGTAAGTATATCCCGCTGGTACAATCGCATTATATTTTCCGTTTGAAACTGTAGCACTCCAGGTTTTACCAGATTGATTGGTCAAATCAACTGTATATCCTGCAGGTATATCAGCGGCTTTAGTGATATCAATAGTACCCGAAACAGCAACATAAGTGGCAGGCTTTCTATACACACGGTAATAACTTGGTTTATTTACCGGATCAAATATTTTGTATAAACCTGTTTTTTTTGCTACAAATTTATATTCCGTTGTTGTAGTCGTAGTTGCAACTAAATCCGATTGTACGTTTGCATCTGAAACAAAAACAAAGTTCAATTTTCCAGCTGCATCACTATTGGCAAAAACGGTTAACTCATCATCTTCTTTCAGATTAAAACTTAAGTAACGCCCTGTTTGAGCCGTTCCGTTTACATAAATTCTTCCGGTAAATCCCGCAGCTGCTCCTGAACCTATATTGGTATCATATCTGGTAATTGCCGTATTAGAAGTTCTAAGTCGGTCATTGGTTCCACCAACCCATCCTAAATCACCGGCAGTGAACGAAGAAGGCAATACAATTCCTGAACTTCCTGCTGTAATCGTACTGGAATACCAGGCATTGATGGTATTTACATCTAATTTATTATTATACAAAACTTCGTCAAGTTGTACCCCTCCAAAATCCCAAACATCGGCTTTGGCAATAGTAACATTATTTGGTATAATCTCAAGTAATGGCAAGTACAAATCAGTCCCTGGAGCCACTAGTTTAAAGCGTAAAGTTCTAGGTCCGCCAATATATGCAAATTCAAAAGTATCTACGCGATCTACAACCACTTTAGTCGCTTTTGTTCCTAAATCTCCTGTCGAAGTAGCAGTACCTTCCATTTGTAATGAAGAATATTGCGACCCTAGAAATCGAACCGTACAACTTCCGGTTACAGCAATATCAATTTGACCATCAACTTTCATGTTAAGACCATAAGTTGCACCGTGTAATTTGTAGTTTCCTCCACTCAAAGTAACTACATTATCAGCACTTTTTCCGGCAGCAATAATTACCCCATCCCTAAAATCATAAATAACAGAACTTGTAACTGGTGCTGCAGCAACAGTCAAATCAGCCGTAATACTTCCTGCAGTATAGCTTGCTGTAGCCGCCTGATTGGCTGTTATTGTTGCTGAACCTTCACCTACAATTGTAACTGTATTTCCATTGATGGTTGCCACGGCTGTATTACTGCTCGTGTAAGTAAAAGCACCATCACTATTCGACACAGGTGCTGTCAATGCAAAAGCTGCGTCTCCTACTGTTTTATTTGGAATGGTAAAATTAGAAAGTGTTGGAGTCGTTAGCGGTGTAGTAACCGTTAAAGTTGCAGCTATACTTCCAGAAGCATAGGTTGCTGTCACCGCCTGATTTGCCGTAATAGTTGTTGTTCCAGCACCTACTATCGTTACGGTATTACCACTAATTGTGGCAACACTTGTATTGCTACTTGTATAACTAAATACGCCATCACTTGTTGAAGTTGGAGCCGTTAATGCAAAAGCAGCATCACCAACTTTTTTATTAGCCACACTAAAATTGGATAAAGTCGGAGCAGTTAAACTAACTGTTGATGCAGAAGCAGCTTTTCTTAAAATTCTAAAGAAACTGGTTTTACCATTTGAATATATTTTGAACGTACTAGTATTTTTAGCTACGAAAACCGCTGTTGTAGTCGGATTGGCAGATAAGACACTTAAGGTTTCTGTTTGTGTTGTCGGATTAGCTTCGTCAACAAAACTAAGCGTTGCATCAGCATCTGTTCTGGTGATGATAGTTACTTCATCGTCTTTATCCAATGCAATTCTCATAAATCTATTAGTTGGCACTCCTGAGGAAAGCGTAGATGTACCATTGCAATAAACCCTTCCGCTATAACCCGTTACCCCTGCAATATTTTCATCATAACGTGTTATACTTGTATTGGTAGTTCTTAGTCGGTCACTTGTATTACCAACCCATGACAATGCTCCTACAGTAAAACTTGTAGGCATAGTATTGGTAGTACTTATTGAACCTGCAACTGTAGTAACAGGATACCATCCATTAATTGTACTTACATCCAATTTATTATTGTATATAGAAGTATCTAATTGCTCTGCAGCAAAATCCCAAACTTCTGTTTTACCTGCAGTTGCAGCTGTAACCGTAAATCCTACAGCAATACTTCCGGCAGCATAATTTGAAGTCGCCGCCTGATTGGCTGTAATCGTAGCTGTACCTGCGCCTACAACAGTAACAGTATTACCGCTAACAGTTGCTACAGCCGTATTACTACTTGTGTAAGTAAATGCACCTGTACTGTTTGAAGTAGGAGCTGTTATTGTAAAAGCAGCATCACCCACCGTTTTATTTGGAATCGTAAAATTAGACAACGATGGTGCCGGATTAGCTGCACCAGGTGCCACCGATAGAGTAGCACTTATACTTCCAGCTGCATAAGTTGAAGTTGCAGCCTGATTGGCTGTGATTGTAGCGATACCTTCTCCAACAATTGTAACTGTATTACCACTAACAGTTGCAACACTTGTATTACTACTTGTATAAGTAAATGCACCAGAACTATTAGATGTTGGAGCTGTCAATGTAAAAGCTGCATCTCCAACTGTCTTATTTGGCACAGTAAAATTAGATAGTGTTGGTGTTATTAATGAAGAAGTTGCATAAGCCGTTTTTATATAATATAGATTGGCAGTATCCCCTTTTGTAATGGTATAACTTCCTGCAGCAAGATTAGGAATTGAAACTATTCCGGAACTTGCTGTATAAGAAGTTCCATTAAGTTTAATTGCTCCTGCAAAAGTAGGATCAAAAACCAAGGTCAAAGTAGAAACTCCTGTAGTTGTATAACTAATAGTTGTAGCTGATTCAATTTTCAAGCGAGCCGTCAAATCTACTCCATCGTAAGACTGAACTCCGTCTGTTGAATTCATATTTCCAACAATGGTATAGAAAGAACTCGTTTTACCAGAAACAGTAAAATTATGAATTTCACCACCCGAACTTGTACCCGGTGTTACAACTGTAATATTCCCTGAACCAATTGCAGGATTTCCATTTACACCACTTGTTGTTATTGAAAAAGAAACATTAGCTGTTGGTGTTCCTGAAACAGTTATAGTTTTGGCAGTTGCATCTTTTACAAAAGTAATTCCTGATGCTGGCAAACCAGAAACGGTTGCATCTGTTGCATCCCCTCCCCAGGTATATACAATATTTGCAATTGCCGAACCTGTATTAACAGTTTGATTGGTATTTGAAGTCGATGTTAAAGTTTGACTAGAAACTACAGTCTCTCCTTGTACCGCCACTAAACTAGTAACATAATTAGTAACAGCCGATTTAAGAGCATCAATAATCAAATAAGCCGAATCATCAGCACTGTTATTAAAAGTCCATTTAAAGTCACCTCCTCCTACACGACCTGCATATTGCATCACTTTAGCTTTAGCTGCCGCAGGAGCATCCGTAACCAGGTTTTTTACATATAAACTCGCATCAGTATCGAAATTGTTATAAACATTAGCTCCGGCAAATGATTTTACCGTATTTGGTACCTGCTCACCTCTTGTAGCAGCTACATAAGCATCAAAATCAATTGTCGAACTTATTTTACCTGAAATATTATATAAAGAATTTGTATCACCGTAAGCTACAAATCGCATATCATTAGTACCTAAATCAGCATCAAAAGTATTATTAAATGCTTTAATCATACCTCCGTCTTCACCTGAAAAAGTTCCCATATTAGCAGGGTCATTAGCTTGTTTTGAACTACTCCAAACATCAGTACCCTGCAAAGAAATCATCATCGGGTGTTTCGCATTTCTATAATAATTCCCTTCTACAAATAACGAAGATCCCATTGTAGAACCCGCTCCGTATTTTGCAATACCATCGTAATAATTATTATAAATATGTGCCGAATAAAAACGTACACGCGGATGACGTGAATCCGAATGATCAAACCAGTTGTGGTGATAAGTTACATATAAACCAGTAGTAGTATTTTCACTTAATCCTAAAAGACTCGCTTTCCCATTATCCCAGAAATGATTATAGGAAAATGTACAATAAGTAGAAGTTTTATTATCTAACGCACCATCACCCTTTATTTGATCTGCATCACTACCTGCATTACCATAAAACAAATCGTTATTATGTATCCAGATATGATCATTATCCTGCTGCATTCCTATGTTATCTCCGGCAGTACTATTAACATTCATAGTAGCCAGATTTCGTACTTCAATATTAGAAGCCGATTTCAATCGCACTCCCCATCCATTACAAACAGCATCATTTCCAACACCTTCAATTGTAATAGAACCTGATGCATTATTTTTATTTTCAATTACCATGTCACCACCATCCATTACGCTCATATCAGTAACATTACCAATCAAACGCACTATTAATGGTCTATTATCCATACCTTTCTTAAAACCATAAAGAATATTTTGAATACCCACACATGGATTGGTTGTCGCACCCGTAACATTTAACGAAACTGTATTTTTGGTATTTTCTGTCACATAAACGATTACAGCATTTGCTTTTGGAGTACCATCCATATTGTATCCTCCCGGGATACGCCCACCCTGAAAAGCAAACCCATTTCGGTCATGGGCAAGTACTGTAAGACTTGATGTTGTTGCACCTGCACCTTCAACTCCTGAAACTACAGGTTTTACAGTAACAGTATAAGTTCCTGCTGCAAGTCCTAAAAGATCAGCACGAAAATAAGTTCCGTAACTGCGAATTAATTGGTTGTCGATTTTTTGATTAGTTATACTATTACCGCTATAATATACATTATAACTCTGCGCCCCGGAAACGGGTTGCCATTTCACATAAGCAGATTCTAACCATCCCACGGATTCAGTAATAGTTACTGTTTGCGCACACATTTGCAGAGAAGCAAATAGGATGGTCAAGTAAAGTAAAATTTTTTTCATAATTTTGGTTGGTTTTAAATGATTTAACTCGATACGTCGTTTGAAACAGCTTACTAAATCGGGAAATACTGGTACTATTTTCCGATTTTTTTGTTCCTACTCTTAATTACTTTTCATCTCATGTTTACATTGATTTAACAGTTACTATTCCTTTTTTGTTTTTTTAAACACACCTTCATAAACTTTAATAATTAGAATGATGTTAAACTTATGTTAGAAAAAAAATATTTTAGGGTGACAGCATTCTTAATTTTTTTTACTTATTTTTACATATATCAAAAAAAAACAAACTTTTTATTTTACTTTTGACTCATTGTAATCCATTACAAAACAAATAAATCAAATTTCCAAATGTCGTTTGATAAGGATTTAAATATTTTTGAAAGCCTGTACAAAGAGCATTTTGTCTATCTATCTTTAGTTTCTTTTAACATAACTAAGGACAAAGATGCGGCGAAAGATGTCGTACAGGACTTTTTTATTTATTTATGGGAAAAAGAGGAATCTTTAAATTTCACCGTATCATTTAAGGCTTATGCAACAAGAGCAGTAAAAAATTTAAGCCTTCAATATCTGGAAAAACACAAAACCATAAGTTTAGAAGACAACAAAAAAATAGTACTTCCTAAAATGGAAGAACAAATAGTTTTTGAAAAAGGGGAAGAAAATAAAAAACCTAAAATCCTTACTTTAGTCGATAAAATTCCCCAAGCCAGAAGAGAAATTTTTGTATCGCATGTAGTAGAAGGTCACAGTTATGCCGAAATTGCAGAAATGTACAACATATCGGTTAATACAGTAAAAACACAAATGAAAAGGGCTTATGCTTTCTTAAGAGAGTTTGAAAATACAGGCTCAATAACAACAATATTGTATTTCTTATTTAAAAATTAAACTTGTAAACTATTTATTCTAAAAAATAAAATCGGGATGTCACACATGTCACATCCCGATTTTATTTTTTAAAACATTTGAAAAAACTATTTCACTGAACTTGGCACACCTATTTTGTCTCCAATTACAATTTCATTAACACTAATGTTTTTAGTATTTATCAATGTCATTGCATTTTTAGCTGAGTTTACAGTAATTCTGTCCAAAATTACATTCTCCACTTTTTGCTGTGGAAAACCTTCAATAATAATAGCCGCATTAGAAGCTGCTTCACAACTCAGGTTTGATATTGAAATATCTGATATTTTTGACGGATACAACCCACTACCTTCGCCGTGATAATTAGCAGTCATATAAATACAATCTTCTACTTTTCCTAAAGCAATATTAGAAAAATAGAGATCTTTTACATAACCACCTCTATCAGAATTGGTTTTAATATAAATCCCTCGTTTTAAATAACCTCTGGCTTTACAATTATCAACATACACATTGCGAACTCCCGCTGACATTTCGCTGCCTATAACAACAGCATGCAATCCTTTAAATTCGCAATTTCTGATAACAATATTTCCCGAAGGAGTATCTACATTAGAACGACCTTCATCATCGCGTCCTGCTTTTATAGCAACATTATCATCACCGTTATCAAACTGAACCTTCTCAATTAAAATATCACTCGAATATTCCGGATCAATCCCGTCATTATTATTGTTCTGAGCATCATATTTTAATCCACGAATAGTGATACTTCTGGATTTCAATAAATGAACACACCAAAACGGAGAATCTTCGATTTTTACATCTTCGATTAAAATATTTTTAGAATTGACAAACTGTATCAATTGCGGTCTTAAAAAATGTCCATCACCAAAAACACGTTCTTTTACAGGAACATTTCTATGATTCATGTCTCTGCTTAACTGCTTGTCTTTTTCTTCCAATGGCTTCCATTTTATCCAGGTATTCTTAGCTTCTCCATCAATAATTCCCTTTCCGGTTATGGCAACATTTTCTACATTATTTCCATAAATCAGCGGACTATAATTATACAACATGGTTCCTTCCCAACTGGTTAATACCAAAGGATAATCTTTTAGATTGGAACCAAAACGAATTTTAGCCCCAGCTTCCAAATGTAATTTCACATTACTCACAAAATGAATTGGACCATTAATAGTATAAACACCTTTAGGAACAATTATGGTTCCGCCTTGTTTTTTAAAACAGGCTTTCATTGCCTTATCAAAAGCCGCTTTGCAATTGGTCACCGAATCACCTTTGGCTCCCAATCGCGTCACATCAATTTTATAATTTGGAATTGAAGGCAACTGAATACCACTTACGATTTTTTCTATTTCAACTGCCGTATTTTTAGGAGCTGTTTGCGCCAAAAGCATATTGAAAGATGACAAAATCGTGACGAAATAAAGAATACTATTTTTCATGTTATTCAGTATTAGTTTTTACTTAATGTGTTTTTTCAAATCCAAATCGGTTTTTTTCAATTCGGCAATAACCAATTTTGAAATCTCTGTTGCTCCTAATAATGACAAATGGGTATCGTCATGTTTTTCGGTTTTATAAAAAGCACTTTCTCCAGCATTAAAATGCAAATGCAGTTTTTTAGAACCTTCAATACCATACGATTCCTCCAATAACTCGGTTAAATATTGCAAATCAATAAACGGCACTTTATAATCGGTAGCGACTAATCGCGCTTCCATTGGATACATACCATGCGTATCTACCAAAGTACCTTCTGCATTAAAATTTCTTCTCACAATAGACGAGAACAAAACGGGAGTTGCTCCTTTAGCACGAGCTTCGGTTACAAAACGAATCAAATTTTGGCGATAAGCCGTATGCGGATTAGTATAAACGCCGGGTTTATTTTCTTTTTCATCATTATGCCCAAATTGGATAAAAACATAATCTCCTTTTTTCAAAGTTTGCAAAATAGCATCCCAACGTTTTTCGTTGATAAAACTTCGGGTACTTCTACCATTTTGAGCTCGGTTATCAATTACCACTTTATCATCAAAATACTGCTGTAAAACCTGAGCCCATCCATGTTCCGGATTTTCCGTTGGATTGGATTTATTAGCCATTGTCGAATCTCCAATGGTGTAAACGGTTATTTTTTGAGCAAAACAAGCTGTAGTTAGCAACAAGAAAAAGAATAATTTAATTTTCATAATTATTTAAAATTTGAATACCAATTTGATTTACTGTTTGTATTTCCCAGAATTTTATCTAAAGTATATTCTTTAGCTTCTGTTTTTGTCAACTGATGTGACCAAGCAACTCTACTTTCAGGTTGAAATCCGGGACCAGTACAATTGTATTCTGCATAAAAAGAAGCATTTTCAGCATCGGCTTTAGACCAGTTGTTCCAACCTTCTTTCCTGATATGTTTACCCATTTCGCAATTCAGATAGACCGTTTTAGCATTGATCCTCCAAGGACGTCCTAGATAAACTTCGGTTGATTTTTCACCCGCAGTCAATTTACAATTCATAAATACAAAACCGTATTTAGAACTTTCAGGTGTAGACGCAGCTGTTAGATAAGCATTACTTTTGGCATGAATATCACAATTTTCAAATACCGCTGTCGCGCTGCCAAAAATAAAATCTACCGTTCCTTCAATAAAACAATCCTTAAAATATTGCTTAAATCCTTCTCCCGAAACATACAATGTATCCTGATTTCCTAACAAAATACAATTAGAAACTACTACTCTGTCTGCCTCTACAGATAAAGCTACAGCCTGACCTACAGGACCTGCAGTATTTTGTATCGTTAAATTACTGATTTTACAATCATTTCCTTCAACTAAAACTGTTGGTGTCAAAAAAGTACTATTGCGACCTAAATTGATTTTTCCAAAATAATCATCAAAAGTAATTATAGTGTTTTCTTTGCTTTCGCCAATTAAAGAAATCTTCGTGTTCCATTCCGGAATTCGCACTTTTTCATGATAAATTCCGTTTTTAACCGTAATCGTTACACGCTGGTATGGAAAAGCAGGCGAATTGTATATCGCTTCCTGAATACTGTTATAATCACCGCTGCCATCTTGGGCAACAATTATATTGTATTCATCCTTGGGAGCTTTCATTCCCGTTTTTGGTGCCGATTTCATTTCAGTTGAAAGCTTTTTTTTCCACTTATCATAAGCTTTCAAAACCTCTTTAGGCTCATTAGTGTACCAGGAATAACCATTTCTGCGCTCATCTCCAATTTCAGATAACGAATATTTCTTAACTCCGTCTCTGTCGCAAAAAAATGGTTTATTATCATCTAACTCCATAAAACGAGCCCACAGATCAGGAGCTGTAGCATCTGGAATCATTTTTTTGTCAATTATTTTACCATCTTTCAAAACCTTATCTTCTCTAAAACCGGTGATTTTTACTTTTTCAAACCAAACCACTGCCGCTTCAACCGCAGTAATTACTTCTTTTGACGGATTTTCGATTGACATTAACAACAACACAATCTTAGCCGATTCTTTCCCACTCAAAGACGGTAATTCATAAGCACGTGCTTTAGCCGGCAATAAAGTGGTTTCGTCATGCTGAGCACACCAAGCAGTTAAAACCCCATTTTGTTTGTATTGCGTTTTTATAATACAATCAATTCCTTTATCAAAAGCTATCTTAGCTTTGGCAACAATTTCATCAGATGGTTTTATTGAATAGAAATCGGTTTTATCCTTAATCGCTTTCAAAACCATTAGAATTCTCGCCATCGAATCATCATTATAGGTAATATGGGTATAATAGCCTTTTTTCAAAGGATAAAATTGTGGCCATCCACCGCTAGCATATTGCGCTTCTAACAAATAATCCAATCCAGCAAGAAAAGCTTTCTTATATCTTTCATCAGGCTGTTGTTTATAGATTTTTGAAAGAAAAAGCATTTCCTGAGTGGTGGCATTATTATCGGTAGTACAACCTTCTGTTGAAGATTTAAGAACCTGCAATTCTTTCTTTTGAGCATCAGAAAGCGGTTTTTGAATTTGAATATTCTTTGGCCATCCTCCAATGTTTCGTTGATACAGTAATACATTTTCGGCAACTGCCTTGGCTTCGACCGAAGCATACCAAGCATCATTATTCATACTTGTAATACTGCTCCAGGATTTATCCAAAACCTGAGCCTGTAAATTTATAATCGAAACTAAACCCAGAAAAAGGGCAATAATTGCCTTAAAAAAATTATTCATCGTTTATTTATTTTGTAAATCTAAACCAATCAATTGCTGCACTTCCGGCATCGTTTATAGTTCCTTCTCTAAGTGCCGTAAAACCTAATTTGGCTCCAATCCATTTTCCTTCACGGGATTTAAAATCTTCGCCTAATGGCTGGAATTTTTTACCATCCAAACTATAAAAGAAACTGCATATTCCGCCTTCTTTTACTTTCACCTGAAGATAAAATGATTTATCCCCTAATTTCACGGCTTTATTTTCGGTTTCCACGCCTTTTTTATCGGCATTTTTACAAGTTACCTGAGAGATATATAACTCCCCTTTTTGTTGTTTTACCTTCAACATACTGTAATCTAAACCAAGGATTACCAAACCAACACTTTCACCGTCAAAACGTGCATTGAAAGTCATTTTTGCAGTAGCGGTAAATTCATCAGCAGGGAATTTTTGCAATAAAATATTTGGTACATCAAATAAATTCACTGCTTTTTCAGGCATTGGACGACAAAACATAGTATAGTATCCCATTGATGTAGGCATTCCCCAATACACCTGATAATTAGCATGCCATTGCCATTGCAAGCCTAATTTTGTTGCATTAAACTCATCCGAATCCGGCGGAGTCCTTATTGGATATGTTTGGCCAACATTCGGTTTTTTGTACGTCAAAACAGGTTCTCCTTTTCCGTCTTTGTCTTTATCCATTCCTATAACAGGCCAGTCATTTACCCATTTCATAGGTTGCAGATGCACAATTCTTCCGTAAGCCCCTTTGTCCTGAAAATGAAAAAACCAGTCTTCACCGGATGGTGTATCCACCCATGCTCCTTGGTGTGGACCATTAATAGGCGATTTCCCCTGGTCCATTACTTTTCGTTTTTCATAAGGTCCAAAGATATTTTTTGAACGCATAACGGTTTGCCAACCTGTAGGAACACCTCCTGCCGGCGCAAAAATGTAATAATAACCATTGCGTTTGTACAACTTAGGCCCTTCAACAGTTGCTTCATCAAGATGGCCATCAAGAACCATAACCGCATCATCGTTAGCGACAGTACCTTCCTGATTCATCGTACAAACAGCCAGCAAACTCTTAGCTCCTGCCCTGCTTCCCGCAAAAGCAAATCCTAAATAGGCTTTTCCGTCTTCATCCCAAAATGGAGCAGGATCTATAATCCCTTTTCCTTCTTTTACTAATAATGGTGCTGACCAAAGTCCTTTTGGATCTTTAGTCTTAATCATATAAATTCCGTAATCAGGATCAGGATAATAAATATAAAATTCTTCGTTGTGATAGCGAATGCAAGGCGCCCAAACTCCGTTTCCATGTTGCGGTTTATCAAAAACGTCAAAAGGAGGTTGTTTTGGTAGTGCATAATTCACCAATTCCCAATTTACCATATCCTTAGAATGCAAAATAGGCAATCCGGGAATACAGTTAAAAGAAGAAGCTGTCATATAATAATCCTCTCCCACACAAATGGCATCGGGATCAGAATAATCGGCATGTAAAATGGGATTTTTATAAGTACCGTCGCCATTATCGGCTATCCAAACTTTAGAGATTTCATTTGTCTTTTGAGCAACAATTATATGGCTCGAAAAAATAACTAAACCTACTGCAAGTCCATTAATTAGAAACTTCATAGAAGAAAATTAAATATTAAGTACTATCTTTTTCTTTACCAAATATGTCATATAAGTTTAAAACTGAAGTTTTATTGGCTTATAACTACATTTAATTCAGGTTCATATAAGTAAAGACAATTTAAAACAAACCATTAAGAAATTAAGAGAATTAAGTCTAAACGCTCTTATTTTCCTAATGGTAAATATAGTTTTATGGTGTTGAAATTATCGGTTTAATTCGATTGCTGCTAAGATAAATGGACCTGTAGCTTTAGGATCGTTATCTTTCTTTTTCTCGTTTACATAATATTCATAAGAACCATCACGATATGGAGTTCCTCCTAAACCTGCCACCTGACAACACTGTGTTAAGGTAATTCCTCCATCGGCATCTACTCTGATTAATTTAGTAGTCAATCCGTCAAAAGCAAAATTAGCTACTTTTTTAAATTTAGCCGGTAAATAACCTTTGTTAACCCCTTTGGCTAAAGCATAAGCAAACATAGAAGAACCTGAAGCTTCCAGATAATTCCCTTCTCTACCCGCCATATCTGTTACCTGATACCACAATCCTGTTTTTTTATCTTGTACTTTTTCCAAGGCTACCGCCAATTCGTTCAAATATCCTACTAATTCTTTTTGTTTTGGATGTTCTTTCGGGAAATTATCCAAAACATCCACTAAAGCCATAGCATACCATCCTAAAGCACGTGACCAGAAATTAGGTGATTTTCCGGTAACTTTATCTGCCCAAGGCATTTTTCTACTTTCGTCCCAAGCGTGGTATAGCAATCCTGTTTTAGGATCTTTATCATTTTTTTCAAGTAATTCAAACTGTTTAGCTACATCATCAAGATATTTACCATTTTCAAACGTAGTTGTATATTGTGCATAGAATGGTTGTCCCATGTACAAACCGTCTAACCACATTTGATTAGGATAAATTTGTTTGTGCCAAAAGCCTCCACTCGCCGTTCTTGGTTGATTATCCAATTGTTTTCTGATGGTTTGCATAGCAACTAAATACTTATTCTCTTTTGTTCTATCGTAAATATCAAACAAGATAGTAGCTGCTACAACCATATCAATATTGTACTTATCCATTTCATAAGTAGCAATCTTACCATTTTCGTCTATTAAAGCATCTGCATATCCTTTTACATACTCATAGTACTTTTCGTCTTTAGTTTTTTTGTACAATTCCTCTATAGAACTAGCTACTAAACCATGAACATAATCCCATTTTGCAGTAGTTCTATCATCAATTTGAAATGCTTTAGGATGACGCATCATTAACGTCAAAGCCATTTTTTCTGACCATTTTAGTTTTGAAGATGTCAAATCCTTTGTTGTCGAAGTTGCATTTGACTGCGATTTACAGCTCGTCAATCCTAATGCACCTATCAAAATAAACGTAAATAAAAATTGTTTTACTCTCATTAATTTCATCATGTTATGTTTTAATTTGTTGTTTTATTATTTATCTAATTCGATTGCTGCCAATAAAAAAGCACCCAATCCGTGTGAATTGTCCACTTTAATTTTTTCACTCATATAATATTCATACGAACCATCCCGATATGGATTCCCACCTAAACCTGCACTTGCACACACTTGCGTGATATGTATTTCGCCATTGCGGTCCACTTTTATCAATTTTGATGTCAATCCATCAAAACCTTTAAGAGCCACTTTTTTCATTTTTTTAGGCAAATAGCCTTTATGCACCCCTTTAGCAATAGCGTAAACCAACATTGAAGAACCAGATGCTTCTAAATAATTACCTGCTCTATTTGGTAAATTAGGCACTTGATACCATAATCCCGAAACATCTTGATATTTAGTCACTCCACTGGCTAACTCATTCAAATAACCCACTAATTGTTTATGTTTTGGGTGGTCTTTTGGAAAATAATCCAACACATCCACCAAAGCCATGCCGTACCAACCCAAAGCTCTTAACCAAATATGCGGAGCTGTACCTGTTTCTTTATTTGCCCAAGGCATTTTTTTACTTTCATCCCAGGCATGAAAAAACAACCCTGTTGTTGTATCGTAAGCATGATTACGAAGCAACTCAAATTGATGCGCCACATCGTCTAATTTTTGACCTTTTTCATACTCGACAGTATATCTTACATAAAAAGGTTGCCCCATATATAGACCATCTAACCACATTTGATTAGGATAAATTGCTTTATGCCAAAATCCCCCCGAAGCCGTTCGTGGATAATCCACAAACTGGTTTCGCAATGTTTGCAAAGCCTTTAAATACTTCTGATTATGCGTTTTATTATAAAGACCAAAAAGAATTTTTCCGGCATTTATAAAATCAATATTATGATCCTTCGGATTAAAATTTGCAAAAGATCCTGTACTGTCAATTAATGTATCGGCATAGTCTCTTATGTAAGTGAAATATTTTGGGTCTTTTGTTTTTGCATACAACTTTTCGTAAGCCGTTAAAATCATGCCAATCTTATAATCCCATTTGGGTTTTTCATGATTATCAATCTGCCAGGCTTTAGGATGACGTTTCATAATTGACAATGCCATTCTTTCTGACCATTTTAGCTTATCAGAAATGAATTGCTCTTGTTTATTTACTGCTGCTACTTTTGTTTTCTCAATTGGTTTACAACATAAAAACAAAATGCAAATGGTAAATATCCCAAAACCCGAATACACAAACAAAGAAAGTTTTTTCATCATACTATATTTTATTGTGAACATTCAATTCTTCTGAACCATCTGTGGTCAACAGCCAATCCTCATTTCAAAATTATTGAGGACTTTCTACTTTTTGACCATTGATAAACGTATTTACAAATTGGATATTTTTAACATTTTCGATTGAATAAGCCTCTCCAACTTTATCAATTGTTACATTTTTCAACAAAACATTTTCAATAGGCAACTCGGCATAACCTTTGGCCAAAACACCAAATTTACCTCCATCTTTAACTTTTACATTTTCCAGAATTACATTTTTGACTTGAGGAATATAATTACCGGTTTGATTTCCATACACATTATAAAACATATTGATTCTCAAAACAGCTTCTTTTACCTGACCAACTTTAATATTTCTAACAAAAACATTTTCTACAATTCCTCCTCTTCTGGAATTAGATTTGATACGAATGGCTCTGTCTAAATTAGGACTATCCATAGTGCAATTTTCAACAAAAACATTTTTAATTCCACCCGTCATTTCACTTCCCATTACCACTCCGCCATGACCATCTAGCATTTTACAGTTTTGAACAATAATGTTTTCGCTTTTCATTGCTACGCGTCTTCCATCACCATCTTTGCCCGCTTTTATTGCAATACAATCATCCCCAGTATTAAATGTACAATTTTTAATGATTACATTTTTAGAATATTCCGGATCACAACCGTCGTTATTAGGACCGTGACTTTCCACCGTAACACCATCTACCGTTACATTAGTGGATTTCATCGGATGAATCACCCAAAAAGGCGCATTAATAATTTTCACATCTTTTATTAAAACGTCCGTACATTCAAAAAACTCTACAAAACTGGGTCTCAAATAAGAGCCTTCTCCATAAATTCTTTGTTCAACCGGAACATTTTGCTCACCCGATTCTACTAAACGAATTCGATTTTGAGGATCATTTTGATTACCCCTCCCTTCAATCCATCCATATTGTTTTGCTCCGCACCAGTACCACCAATTGTCATTATCAGCCTGACCATTCAAAACACCTTTTCCGGTAACAGCTACCTTCTTTTTATTATAAGCATAAATTAAGGGGGAATGATTCATACATTCTGTTCCTTCAAAAGTAGTTTTCACCAAAGGATAATCAGAAGATTTTGTACTAAACAAAATTTCAGCTCCGTCTTCTAAATGCAAATTCACATTATTATCCAAATGGATGGGACCTGTTAAAAATTTTCCAGCCGGAACAACTACCTTACCTCCTCCATTTTTAGAACAGCTTTCGATTGCTTTTTTGAAAGCTTCTGAATTATTTACGACACCGCCACTTTTTGCTCCAAAATCAATAATACTATAGTTTTTATTTGCAAAGACAGGAACAACGACAACTTTCTCAATTTGCTGTTTAACTTTCCACGGATTTGCTAAAATGGCTTTATCTCCTTTTTGTGCTAAACAATTAGTTGAAAAAATCAAAAACATAGAAAAACAAATAAGAAAACTATAATATTTATTCATCATGGTTAAAATTTTAAAAAAGTTTAAATTGAAATTCAAAAGTTATTTTGTCGAAAATCGGTTGTTTTTATGTAATCGATTGCACAAAGCTATACTTATTTTTTTATTTAAACTATAAAATTGATTAAAAAAAATAGATTTACATAAAAAAAAGAGTAATTATTTTACTTAATAAAAAAATATACTTTTAATTCGTAAAATATTACAAAACTGTATTTTAGTTAAAAAACAAAAGTAAAAACTTGAATTTGATTTTAAAATGAAATCAATATCAATAGCAAACCAATAATTATATAAAAAAATATAGTATTTTTACCGAGATAGACGAATAATAATGAGTGGAAAAACAACAATTTATGACATTGCCAAAGCGCTAAATATTACTGCTGCAACCGTTTCGAGAGCCTTGAATAATAACCCAAAAATCAGTCAAAGCACCAGAAAATTAGTCCTTGAAACGGCTAATAAGATGAATTACAAGCAAAACAAATTAGCACTAGCATTAAGAAGCGGAAAAAGCAACAATGTAGGCGTTATTGTTCCTCGCATTAATACTAATTTTTTCGCATCAGTAATCCGGGGGATTGAAGAAGGCTTACATCCTGAGGGTTATCAGGTTATCATTTGTCAAACCCATGAAGACGAAAATCGTGAAGTTGAAAACGTCAACACCTTATTAAATGCTCAGGTTGATGGCATTTTTATGTCTATTTCTAATCTACCAAAAGAAGACAATCACTACATAGAACGTGTTATCCAAAAAAACATTCCTTTAATCTTTTTTGATCGAAAAAAAGAAATGAAGAATGTGAGTTCGGTAACTATTGACGATTATCTGGCTTCTTACCAAACAACCCAACACCTTATAGAACAAGGCTGCAAAAAAATAGCTTATTTCTCAGGAGACCGTTCGTTAGAAATTTACGAAGACCGCTACAGAGGTTACGAAAAAGCCTTACTTGATAATAATATCCCCATTAACCCGGATTATATTATTTCTATAAAAAGTAATGTTACCGAAGGAAGAGATGCTGTAGAAAAATTATTAGCCTTGGAAAATCCGCCAAACGCTATTTTTTCTACCAGTGATTTTGCCGCTTTAGGAGCCATTCAAAGATTAAAAGAACACGGCATCAAAATCCCGGAAGATTTTTGTGTTTTTGGTTTCGGAAACGAACCTTTTACCAAATTCATGGAATTGTCTATTTCTACCGTTGACCAATCTCCATTAGAAATGGGAAAAATGGCTGCTCAGGTATTTTTAGAAAAAATCAACAACAGCGACAACAAAAAATCAGAAAACAAAGTGGTTTTAATGCCGAAATTGTTGATTAGACAATCTTCGACAAGAATTGCATAATACCATTAATTTGATCCAAATACGATAAAATTTACCGCAAATTCGCTTATTTTAATTTTATAATCGGTGACCTGAGCGATAGCGAATAGACGAAGTAATCTGCGGTCTTTTTCTTAAAGCTAAAAAGAAAACATAAAAAAAGGGAGGCGTTTTAAAAAAACAACCTCCCTTTTCAACTAAAAACAAAATCTAAAAACAATCTTTATAAAGATACTCCTCTTTTCCAAGGAATAAATACGTCTTGTTTCAACTGGTCTGCTTTTGTTTCTACGTTTCCGCTCGCCAATTCAATAATATAATCTACTAATTCTTCACCAACTTCGGTGATGTTTTTTTCTCCAGTAATTACAGTCCCAGCATTGAAATCGATAATATCCGACATTCTATTAGTTAATGCTGTATTTGAAGCAATTTTTACAACAGGCGCTACCGGATTACCCATTGGATTTCCTAAACCTGTGGTAAATAAAACAACCGTTGCTCCTGAACCAACTAATCCTGTAGTACACTCGGCATCATTCCCTGGCGTATTTAAAAGGTTTAATCCTGGTTGTGAAATGTATTCACCGTAATCCAAAACATCAACAATAGGTGCAGTTCCTCCTTTTTTAGAAGCTCCAGCCGATTTCATAGCGTCAGTAATCAATCCGTCTTTGATATTCCCCGGAGATGGGTTCATATCAAATCCTGAACCTGCATCAACGACTGATTTTTCAAAAGCTTTCATCAATGATAAAAACTTATCTGCTTTTTCTTCGGTCACGCAGCGGTTCATCAATTCTTGCTCAACACCACATAATTCTGGGAACTCTGCCAAAATAGATTTAGCTCCCAAAGCTGCAAAAATATCTGAAACAACTCCTAATACAGGATTTGCAGATATTCCTGAAAATCCATCAGATCCACCACACTCTAAACCAATACTTAGTTTTGAAACTGGAGCAGGTTTACGTTCAATTTTGTTAGCTCTTTTAATCGCTTCATAAGAATCTTTAATCACCATTTGAAACATTTGATCAGTAGTTCCAATTTGTTGTTGTTCATAGATCAAGATTTCTTTATCACAATTAGGACTCATTTTTTTCAAAGCATCTTGAAAAATACTAACCTGTAAATTTTGACAACCCAAACTTAAAATAGTTGCACCGGCAACATTTGGATTATTTACATATCCAGCAAGTAGTTTTGCTAACAATTCCGAATCTTGACGAATTCCTCCACAACCACCTTGGTGATTGATAAATTTCACTTCAACATTATCTAATAGATTTTCATCTCTATATCTATCGGAAACTTCTTCTACACTTTTCTCTTCAATTAAAGAACGTAACAATTTTTTATATGAAACTTCTTTCTTTGGTAGTAACTCGTTTTCGAAAATATCTTTTAGTTTTTCGATATTCTTATTTTCACAAAAAACCAATGGAATAAATAACCAAACGTTTTTAGTTCCTACTTGCCCATCAGCACGGTGGTATCCGTTGAAAGTTTTGTCTTTCCAACGATCTACGTTTGGTGGAGTCCAACCTAAATTTCCGGTTTTACCGTAAACTTTTTCACTTAGATGTTTTACATTTTCAGTAGTAATTACTTCACCTTTTTTTATTGGCAATACCGCTTTTCCTACCAAAACTCCGTACATTATTATCTCATCACCAACATTAAAATCTTTCTCTGTGATTTTATGTTTTGCTTTAACATCAGTTATTGGTGTGACGATAGTTCCTTCAAACGAAATTTGTTCGTTTTGTACCAAATCGGTTAAAGCGACAATTACGTTATCGGCAGGATTTACTTTTATTAATTTCTTTTGCATCTTCTAACTTGATTTTTTTATTTCTTAGTTTTTTTGAGAAAAATTGATATAGCCTTGTTGAATACCGTTGGCTTCAATTTCAGTTAATGCAAGCACTAAAGCTTGTGACAATCCATCGATTTTATTTAAATCCTGATCCCAGAAATCCGTATTAGCTAACACTGTTGGTACTACTGATTCTAAACTTCCTAATTCCCAAGCTTTTTTGAATGCTTCTACTAACTCAGGAGTATCTTTAACTGGTAAAGCTTCATCATTCCAAATTCCTTTGTAGAATTGGATCAAACAAGCTAATGAGAAAGTCAAACTAGTAGGAAGTGTTTTTGTATTATTATAATAACCCAATAAACTTGGTAAAACTCTAACTTTGAATTTTGAAATCGAATTTAAAGCAATATCAGCCAAAGCGTGTTTGATAAATGGATTTTTAAAACGATCCATTACCTCTTCAGCATAAGCAGTGATTTCATTCTTATCCATCGGAAGCGTTTCGCTAATTTCACTGATTACATTATCTACAAATGGACCAGTAAAATCACCATTAACAGTTTCCATAACTAATTTGTTACCAAATAAAAGAGAAACGGGAACCATTGCCGTGTGTGCACCGTTCAAAATACGAACTTTAATCATTTTGAAAGGACGAATATCGTCAACAATCTTAACATTCAAATCTGTTTTATGGAACGGTAATTTTGCTTTTAAATCGTCACCTCCTTCGATAGCCCAAAGGAAGAATGGCTCAGCAGCAACAATTAAATTATCTTGATAATCTAATTTGCTGTTGTATTCTTCAATTTCAGCTCTTGGATACCCAGGAACAATTCTGTCCACCAAAGTACTGTGATACGTACAATCTTCTGAAACCCATTTTTTAAATGCTGGATCTAAATTCCATAAATCACAATATTGTAAAATACATTTTTTCAAGGCTTCTGAATTATAATCAATCAATTCGCAAGGAATAATTGTAACTGCTTTAGAAGCATCTCCGTTGAAATGTTTAAATCTTTCCAATAACAAAAGAGTCAACTTTGCTGGGAATGCAGCTGGTGGTTGCATATCCGGAGTATCCGTTGAAACGAATTCAATTCCTGCTTCAGTAGTGTTTGAAACAATAAATTGTAATTCTTCTTCTTTGGCTAAAGCCAAATAATCAGCAAAATCAGTATAAGGATTGATTCCTTTTACAACATTAGAAATCAATTGAATATCCTGAATCTTTTCTCCTTTTTTGATTCCATTCATAAACAGAGTATAAAGACCATCCTGCTCATTTATCATGTTTACCATACCACCTGCTAATGGCTGAACCATTGCAATACCGGCATTGAAATCAACTTCATTGTTTAATCTTTGAAAAGCGTAATCAACAAAAGCTCTTAAAAAGTTACCTTCACCAAACTGAACTACTTTTATCGGGTTTAATTTTTCTAATCCTCTATTTTTTCTATTTAATTTTTCCATTTTTATACTAATAAAATTATTTGAAAATTTGACCAAACAATGCAATCGATTACATTATTTGATCAATTAAAAATATATATTAACATTAATCAGGGACTTAAATATACTCAGAATTAAGTCCCAAATCAATGTTTATTCTTTTATTTATTTCTAAGATCTTTAATAATTGCTAATGTTTCTTTTACTTTCTGAGCTAAACCAACATAATCTTTGCTTTGTAAAACGGAAGCAGAAATTAATTGTGACCCAATACCCACACAATAAGCACCGGCATCAAACCAAGATTTCAAATTATCCCTTTCAGTAGAAACACCTCCGGTAGGCATGATATTAGTCCAAGGACATGGACCTTTAACTCCTTTGATAAATTGTGGCCCGTAGATTTCTCCTGGGAATAATTTCACGATTTCACATCCTAACTCCTCAGCTCTGGCAATTTCAGATAAAGTTCCACAACCAGGAGACCATAATACTTTTCTACGGTTACAAGCAATAGCAATATCTTCTCTGAATACCGGAGTAACAATAAAGTTAGCTCCTAATTGCATATACAATGAAGCAGCAGCGGCATCCGTTACTGAACCAACTCCCATAATCATTCCAGGCAATTCTTTGATAGCATATTTAGTCAATTCAGCAAAAACTTCATGAGCAAAATCTCCTCTGGCAGTAAACTCCATCAAACGGGCGCCACCATCATAACAAGCTTTCAAAACATTTTTACTTAATTCCAAATCATTGCTAAAAAACAAAGGAATCATCCCTGTTTCTTTCATTGCAGTTGCAACTTCTATACGTGTAAATTGAGCCATTTTATCTTTTTTTATCTTGAAACTTTACCTGTGAAATCACCATCAAGTAATTTTTCAATTTCGCTTTTAGTAATTAAATTATAATCTCCGTAAATCGTGTGTTTTAAACAACAAGCTGCCACTGCAAAGTTTAAAGCTCTTTGTTTATCCAATGGTTCTTCGTTTAAACCATAGATTAAACCTCCCATGAAAGCATCACCACTACCAACTCTGTCTACAACAGGTGTTACTTCCTGAACAGCTGCTTTAAATACTTCTTTTCCATCATAAAGGATTCCTCCGATACGTTGGTGAGAAGCACTTACAGAATAACGTAAAGTAGTTGACATGTATTTTAATTCAGGACAAAGTTTAAATATCTCATTATACAAAGCAGGCAATGTATGAACTTCTTGATAATCAGGATCAACCTTATCCAAACCTAACATAAAGTTAGCAGTATCTATGTCTCCTAAGATAATATTACTGTACTTTAACATTTCCGGCATCACATCTTTAGGTTGTTTACCATAATTCCAAAGTTTTGAACGGTAATTTAAATCGGTTGAAATAGTCAAACCTAATTCGTGAGCTACTTTAATAGCTTCAAAACAAGCTTCAGCTGCTGTTTCAGAAAGAGCCGGAGTAATTCCGCTCCAGTGAAACCAGGTAGCTCCTTTTAAAATTTCTTTCCAGTCAAATTCTCCTTTTTTCAAAGTAGACATTGAACTGTTAGCTCTATCGTAAATTACATTACTTGCGCGAGTACTGGTTCCTGTTTCAAGGAAATAAATCCCTAAACGATCCCCACCTTTCATTACATTTTGACAATCTACATCCAGTTTGCGCATTTCGTGAATAGCACAATTCCCTAATTCATTATTAGGTACTTTAGTAACAAATTCTGCCTGCATCCCGTAATTTACAAGCGAAACAGCAACATTAAATTCTCCTCCACCATAGGTCGCTTTATAGGACTCAGCCTGAGCAAACCTCAAATGTCTATCTGTAGACAAACGCAGTAGAATTTCTCCAAAAGTGACTACTTTTTTCATATGTAGTTAATATTTTTTTTATAAGGAATATGTAATCGTCATTCTTCGTTTATATTCTTAATAATTGAATCATGACGATTTCAAGTGAAATATATTTTTATAAATTATACTTTAATTATTTTACCGGAAATTTGAAATATTCCTTGGCATTACCATAGCTAATGTCAGAAACCATTTTTCCAATCCATTCCATTTCAGAAGCAGGCAATTCACCTCTTTTTACTTCATCTCCTAAAAGATTACAAAGAATACGGCGGAAATATTCGTGTCTTGGGAATGACAAGAAACTTCTTGAGTCTGTCAACATTCCAACAAAACAGCTAATCAAACTCATATTAGAAAGAGCGTTTAATTGTTTTGTCATTCCGTCTTTTTGGTCTAAGAACCACCATCCTGAACCAAATTGCACTTTTCCTCTAACACTTCCGTCGTTGAAGTTACCAATCATAGTAGCCATCACTTCGTTATCAGCAGGATTTAAGTTATAGATAATAGTTTTAGTCAATTTATCTTTACTATCTAAAGCATTTAAGAATGCAGATAATTTTTGAGCTTGTGGATAATCACCAATTGAATCCCATCCTGTATCAGGTCCTAAAACACGGTGCATACGAGCATTGTTGTTTCTCAAAGCTCCTAAGTGAAATTGTTGAACCCATCCAAATTCATGGTACGTTTCACATAAGAACACTAAAATAGCACTTTGGAATTTCAATGCTTCTTCATTGTTGATCGATTGGTTTTCTCTTTTCTTTTTGAAAATAGCAGCCACTTCGCTTTCAGTATAATTTTCAAAATAAATTTGGTCTAATCCGTGGTCACAAAGTTGGCAACCATTCGCATTAAAATACTCAATTCTGTTTCTTAAAGCCGCTTGCAAATCAGCATAAGTATTGATTTCGATGGAAGCTTTTTGTCCTAATGCATTCAAATATTCGTTATAACCATCATTTGCAATTAAGATGGCTTTATCAGGACGGAAAGCTGTACTTACAGTAGTTTTAAAATCACTTTTAGCTAATTGCTCGTGAAAATCCAAACTATCGATAGGATCTTCAGTTGTACAAACTAATTCAGCATTTACTTTACGAAGTAAATTTCTTGTACTGTATTCCGCAGAATTCACTTTAGCAGAAGTTTCGTCGTAGATTCTTTCAGCTGATTTTTCGTTTAATAAATCGTAGATATCAAAATAACGAGCCAATTCTAAGTGTGTCCAGTGGTACAATGGGTTACGCATTGTATAAGGAACTGTTTTTGCCCAGTTTAAAAATTTATCTTTATCAGAACCGTTACCAGTTACAAATTGTTCGTTGATACCTAAAGTACGCATCGCTCTCCATTTGTAGTGATCTCCTTTGATCCAAACATCAGTAATATTATTGAAGATTTTGTCTTCAGCAATAAACTGAGGATTTAAGTGATTATGGTAATCAATAATAGGTTGATTTTTAGAATAATTATGATATAATTCTTCTGCGAATTTATTTTCTAATAAAAAGTTATCGTTTATGAAAGTGCTCATTATAATTTTCTTAAAATATTAATCTTCATTTGATGGTTTACCAATGGTAGCCAAAATTCCACCATCAACATATAAAATGTGACCATTTACAAAATCACTTGCCTTAGAAGACAAAAAGATAGCTGCTCCCGCTAAATCTCCTGGATCACCCCATTTAGCAGCCGGTGTTCTGCTAATAATAAAATCATTAAACGGATGCCCGTCAACTCTAATTGGTTTTGTTTGTTCTGTAGCAAAATATCCAGGTCCAATTCCGTTGATTTGAACATTATATTTAGCCCATTCTGTAGCCATGTTTTTAGTCAACATTTTCAAACCACCTTTTGCGGCAGCATAAGCAGAAACTGTATTTCTACCCAACTCACTCATCATTGAACAGATATTAATGATTTTTCCAGCTCTTCTATCAATCATTCCTTTAGCAACATGCTTAGAAACAATAAACGGACTCACTAAATCAATATCAATTACTTCTCTAAAATCTTCAACTTCCATTTCTAATAATGGAATTCTTTTGATAATTCCGGCATTATTGATTAGAATATCAATAGGCCCAACTTCTGTTTCTATTTTAGCAACTGCAGTTTTTACTTCCTGCTCGTTAGTTACATTAAATTTATAACCAACAGCATTGATTCCTTCGCTTTTTAATTCAGCTACAGCAGCATCAATTTTTTCCTGAGAAGAATTTCCGTTTACAACAATCGTTGCTCCGGCCTGACCTAATCCTTTAGCCATTGCCATCCCCAGTCCGTGTGTACTTCCTGTAATAAGGGCAACTTTTCCTTGTATATCAAATAAATTTGTCATTTTATTATCTTAAATCAGTGATTTTACAAACATCCATATCTCCGTAATCTAAGTTTTCACCTGCCATTCCCCAGATGAAAGTATAATTAGATGTTCCTGCCCCTGAGTGGATTGACCATGGTGGAGAAATTACCGCCTGATGATTGTTCATCCAGATATGTCTTGTTTCTTGTGGCTCACCCATAAAGTGACAAACAGCCTGATTTTCCGGAATATCTAAGTAAAAATAAACCTCCATACGACGATCGTGTACGTGAGCAGGCATAGTATTCCAAACACTACCTAGTTTTAACTCGGTCATTCCCATTTGCAATTGGCAAGTAGTTACCACACTTCCGATAATCATTTGGTTTACTGTACGGTGATTTGCCGTTTCCATAGTACCTAAATGTAATTTATTAGCTTCAGCTAAACTAACTTTTACAGTTGGATAAGTCGTATGTGCCGGAGCAGAATTAATATAGAATTTAGCTGGGTTTTTAGCATCCGCACTTTTAAACACTACTTCTTTATTTCCTGCACCTACGTATAAAGCATCTTTAAAACCTAATTCATAAGCTTCACCTTCAACAATAACAGAACCATTTCCTCCAACATTAATGATTCCTAACTCTCTTCTTTCTAAAAAATAAGGTGCTTTAAGTGGATCAATGGTCTCAAGAACCAACTCTTTATTTACAGGAACCGCTGAACCTGCAATATATCGGTCATAATGAGAATAAACTAATACAACTTCATCTTCCTGCATTAAATCATCAATCAAGAACTCCTCTCTTAATTGTTTTGTATCATAATTTTTCACTGCCTTAGGACTCGAAGCATATCTTGAACTATATTTTGTCATAATTATTTTGTATTTAGTGTAATCGATTACAAAGGTATAAATTTAATTTATTTTACATCTATATTTTATGAAAACAACTTATCCATAAAAAGTTAAAAAAAGAAAAAAAGCCCTCTTGAATTTCAAACAAGAGAACTTTTATAATTTTTTACTACAAATCTGTAATAGGTGAATATTTAGGCACTAATGATTTCATAACCATCCATCCTATCAAATAACAAACAGCACAAATAGAAAAGATTATCATATATCCTGAATTTATTCCATTAACCACAGTATCCCCAGATTCCGATAACATTTTCAAAAACTCTCCAATATTAGCAACTCCCTTTTCTTTCAAAAATGCTTTCTCAGCATCTGAATTTAAGAATTGAGGATATTTTTCTAATAATGACTGTCCATTAATCATACTCCAATTTCTTTGGGTAAAATCAAACAAAACACCCGAACCTTTATTAATTAAAGTAGAACCTAAACCTCCAGCTAAACCACCAATACCTGTAATGGTAGCAATAGCTTTCTTAGGAAACATATCTCCTACCGTAGTAAAGATATTAGCAGACCAAGCTTGATGAGCAGCACCCGCAATACCAATAATAATAACCGGAACCCAGTAAGAAATATAACCTAATGGTTGTGCCACTAAGGCCAGTAGAGGAAAAAATGCGAAAATCAACATCGCTTTCATTCTTCCTTCATATGGATTCATTCCTTTTTTCTCAACAAAATAAGTTGGCAACCAACCTCCAATGATAGATAATAAGGTAATCACATACAAAATAAACAAAGGAAACGCTGCCTCAGTAGAATCCATATCATAAACAGAACTTAAATAAGCAGGCGTCCAAAACAAAAAGAACCACCAAACCCCATCTGTCATAAATTTACCAAAAGCGAATGCCCAAGTTTGTTTGTATTTAAAACAATCTTTCAACGAAACTTTAGCAGTTGTCTCTGGAACATAGCCTTCAATTTTACTATCAGCTACAACATCTTGTTGAATATACTCTAATTCTGCAGCATTAACCTTAGAATGTCTTTCTGGCTTATCATACATAAAAATCCAAAAGCCCATCCAAACAAAACCTAATGCACCAATAATGATAAATGCCATCTCCCACCCAAAAGATTTAGCGATAAACGGAATTGTAATAGGTGCAGCTAAAGCCCCAACAGTTGCCCCAGCATTAAAGATACTAGTAGCAAAAGCTCTGTCTTTTTTAGGAAAATATTCGGCTGTAGTTTTAATCGCTGCCGGAAAGTTTCCAGCCTCACCTACTGCTAATACAAATCGAGCAAAAATAAATAAAGTCACACTCACATTAATCACTAAGGCAGTATCACTGATTGTTTCAATAACTTCCTTAGCACCACCAAAACCAACAAACCAATTACCTGTAATGATACCAGAAGTTGCAATACCGGCAAATGCATGCAAACAAGCACCTATAGACCAAACTCCAATTGCCCAAAGAAATCCTTTTTTTGTATCCATCCAGTCAACAAACTTCCCTGCAAATAACAAAGATACCGCGTAAAATATTGAAAATAAAGCAGTAATATTCCCATAATCGTTATTTGTCCAATGAAATTCAGGAGAAATAAAATCACTCCATGTTAAAGAAAGAACCTGTCTGTCTAAATAATTAATAGTTGTTGCAAAAAACAATAATGAACAAATTGTCCAACGATAGTTTCCAACAGCTTTGTTTGTTTGGTTCATAATAATAATTTTATTTATTTAGTTAATGTTAAGTATTCTTTTTATTATTTTTTCTACCGAAATCGTTATAGAAAAAGACAAAAAAATTAGCGCTATATCCAAAAAATAAAGCGCAACACATCATTGATTATCGACTAACACGAATACATTTAAAAATGCAACCTTAAATGTAATCGATTGCACAAATATAATTCTTAATAATCGAATCGCAACAATTTTATTCAAAATTTTAAAAATCTAACATAAAATAGAAATTACTTTAAAAATTAGACATTAAAATTTAACTTCCGCTAATTTATGTATTAAATTCTAAAATCAGCCAACTCGACAAACCAAAATTATGCCAAAAAATGATTTTTATTGAATATTCGTTAAATAGGAATTTGAATAAAGAAATATATAAAAGTCAAACACCGAAATCCTCAAATCTTACAAAACAATTACTTAATCAATCTACTAGGTGAGTAACCAAATTGCTTTTTAAAACATCTACTAAAATACAACGGATCATTAAATCCCACCTTATCAGCCACTTCCGAAACATTATTCACTTTTAATTTTAACAATTGAGCGGCTTTTTTCAAACGTACCGTTCTTATAAACTCATTAGGTGACAAATCCGTTAATTGTTTAATTTTTCGATATAATTTAGACGAACTCATCCCTAATTCAGAACACAGGAAGTTAGCCGTAAGTTCAGGATCACTAATATTTTTCTCAATCAAGTCGGTAATATTTGAAATTAAATCAACATCTAATTGGGAATGCGTTAAAGAAGAAACATCACTTTCAATTTCACCAGAAAAACGCTGTTTTAATTCAGTTCGGGTTCTTATAATATTATCAATACGGGTTTTTAATAAGGAAGGATCAAATGGTTTTACCATATATTCATCAACCCCTAAATTATAACCTTTAATCTTATTTTCATTTTCAGATAATGCTGTAAGCATAATTAATGCAGTATGACTTATATCATCATCATTTTTTAACGCTTCTACAAACTGGAATCCTCCCATAACAGGCATCATTGCATCAACCACACAAAGTGCCGGTTTTATTTTTCTACAAAGATTCAATCCTTCGTCTCCATTTTCAGCTTGGTAAACCTTATAAAATTCAGATAAATATTCAACTATAAAAAAACGCAATTCGGCATTATCTTCAATAACTAAAACACTTTGTTTAAGTTCCGTACTTTGATGACCTCTTTTTATCTTCTCTTCGGCCACATAACCCACCTCTTCCTCTTTGTACTCGATATCAAAAACCTCATCTTTCTTGTAACTTTCTTTAGAAATTGGTAATTCTAAAGTAAAAACACTCCCTTGAGCAGGAGCACTCTTTAAATTCAGAATTCCTCTATGAACTTCAACCAATGATAACACTAATGACAAACCAATTCCTGATCCGGTATTATTCTTTTTACTGGTTTTCACCTGATAAAATCTGGAAAATATTTTTTTCTGACTTTCTAGAGGAATTCCTATTCCATTATCACCTACTTCAACAATAAGTTTCTTTTCGCCATCTTCTTCTTTAGTACCAACATATAAATCTACCGTACCAAAATTATTAGTAAATTTTAAAGCATTTGAAAGCAAATTGTATAGTATTTTATGGTACTTATCAACGTCTATCCAACCTTCAAGACTTTCTAATTCACAATTGAAATTAAAGTTAATTTCTTTTTCCAAGGCCAATTGTGTAAAGGAATCAAAAACTGTTTGAGTATTAGCAACAATTTCTGTCTTAGAAACTTTTAATTTCAACTTTCCTGATTGTGCCTTTCTAAAATCCAAAATCTGATTTACTAACAACAATAATCGGCTTGCGTTTTGATAAATCAAATGCAATTTTGTTCTATCATATTCAAAATCATCTTTTTGCTCTAATAATTGTTTCGCAGGACCTAATATTAATGTCAAGGGAGTTCTTAACTCATGAGAAATATTAGTAAAAAATTGTAATTTTTCATTTGATAAACGTTCATCACTATCTCTTTTTACTCTTTCTAAAAGAAGTGCTTGTCGTAATTTAATTCGGGATTTAATTTCTTTTCTAACATAATACGATGCAACAGTAAGTATCATAACTAATAAAAGAAAAATCTTAGTATTAGTCCAAAAAGGTGGCAAAACAGTAATTTTATAGGCTGTCGTTTTACTCCAAATACCGTCGCTATTTCTTGCTCTTATTTTAAAAACATAATCATCAGGATTCAAGTTCGTATACTGAATAGTTCTGGCATAACTTGTTGTCGTAATCCATTTTTCATCAAACCCCTCTAACATATACTCATATATATTAAGGCTTTCATTACTATAGGATGGTGTAGAAAATTGAATTGAAAAATTGCGATTATCGTAATTAAGTTCTACTTCTTTATAGATGTTAATATCCTTAAAAAAAGGAATTTGCCCATTAACTTCTGAACCAGGAGTAACCTCTTCATTTTGTACTTTAAATTCAGTAATAATTGGTGGTGGAGCTACTTTATTCTCTTTAATTTTATCGGCTGAGAAATAAATAACACCATTTTTCCCTCCTAGATATATCGTAGAATTATTTAAGCTAAAAAAACCTTTCGAACTAAAAACATCTAATCGGTTACCGCTGTCAACATAATAAACATTTATTTTCTTTGATTTTTTCTTAAATCTTGCAATACTGTTATTATTAATATTCAACCATAAATAACCATCATTATCCATTTCTAAATCGGTAATCCATTTACCATGAAGATCTTTTGGTTCTAAAACAGGCAGAAATTGATCTTTTTTTGCATCATAAAATCCTAGGCCTTTTACTGTTGCTACCCAAATATCTCCATTATCATCAATTAAAATATCACTAACATGATTTGCAGGTAAACCTGCTTTATTATGGGGTGCCTCTAAATAAACTTTGATTTTTCTGGTCTTTATATTATACTTTGCCACTCCGGTTTCGGTGGCAAACCACAAATTCTTGAATCGATCAATCTTTATTTTATTAATTTGAAAATCGGGCAATAAACTACCTCTTGAAACTTTAATCTGAAATGTTTTGGCATCTAAAATCACGGCTCCTTCACCAAAAGAACCAGCCACTAAGGTGTTTTCGTCGGTTACTAAAAAAGAAATCAAAGGAGAATTCTTAATTCCTATATCAACTAATCTGGAACTATTGTTTAAATAATTATAAACCAAAATTTTTCCGTTCCATAATCCACAGTAAAAAACTTTACCATCACGTGAATAAATACTCGCTATATCATTAGAATTATTATATAACGGAGCAAAAGCTTTATCTCTGGAAATAAAAAGACCATTATATCTTGTTGCAACTATTACTTTTCCATCATAGGTTTTTGCAAAACCTCTTATACTTGGTTTTTGATTATCATTATACAAAGAGATGTCCTTGCTAATTTTAAATTGATTTCCATATGGGTCATACTTATCCAAACCATCCTCGGTACCAATCCATAAAATACCCGACTTATCAAAATATAGGGAATTCACAATATTCCCTACCAAAGAATTATCATCCGTCAGTTTAGAAAAATACCTTTGAAATTTACCCGTTGCAACGTCTTCTAATTGGTCACAAACCAAAAGTCCTCCTAAAGTTCCTAACCAATATTTCCCATCAGGACCACGTGCAATCGATATAAAATAGGGACCTAACTTATTTCTTAAAATCCCATCTTGTATATAGAGGTTTTCAAATGTATTTTGAGATTTATTTAATTTATATAAACCTTCTCGAGTACCTACAAAAATATCTGATTTAAAATCCTCATAAATAAAATTCACATAAGGATTTTTAAGATTCGAATTGGGAACTTTCAACGTGTAAGTAATCACTTTTAAAATTTCCCCCTTAGTCCCCAGAATAATTTTAGCAATAGAACCTTTACCAAAACTTCCTACCCATATATTACCCTTTCTATCCTGAAAAATAGCTTTAATATATTCAAAACCCTTAATATTAACTTTATAAAATCGTTGATCCGTAGGCGAATAATACGACAAACCTTTATTCATTGTTCCCACCCAAACTCTTTTAAACTTATCTACATGAACCGATCTAATTTCGTCTTCAGGCAAACTATATGGATTGGTTTTTTCGTTAAAAAAAGTACTAAAAACATGCGTATCCATTCTAAACAGGGTAAGCCCTTTTCTAGTTCCTATCCACAGGCTATTTGATGCCTCATCGAGTTCTAATGCTGTAATATCATCATTGAAAATTTTATTTTTTCCAAATTCGGCACTCATGTAAGGTTTAAACTGATAGCCGTCAAAACGATTGAGTCCAAAAAAAGTCCCTAACCAAATAAAACCATTTTTATCCTGAACAATATGTCTAACGGAATTATAAGAAAGCCCATTATTTTCATTATAATGTTCAAACTTTATATTCTGTCCTATACTACTGAACATTGAAAATAAAAAAATGAAAATTAGGGTTAGTTTAAATTTCATGGAAAAATAATTTATAGCAGAATTAATTTGAAATGGAATTCTTCCTCAAATTTAGGATAAAATTATCTGATGGCGCACCATTTAGAAAACTTTTAAAGATGGAACAAAACTCATAAAATGAAGTTTCATTTACAGTTGGCTTTATATTTTGTTTATAATGCGCTATACAAGAATCAATAATATTTTTATATTGATGAATTCGATTTTTCCCAATATCTTTCAACGCCAATTCATCAGCTGAATACAAACGGTAAAAATCGAAAATCATATCAAAACCAGTCCAATGCTCATTATTAAATTCCAGTTGCTTCGAAGGTGAAACATTAGCGAAAGCAAACAACTCTTTGGCAGTAGCTTTTAACAGAAAACCTTTCAATTCTGCTGGCCAATCTTTTTTTAGGAATCGAACTCTAACCAATTCCTTCAGATGCCAATTAGTAAATTCACGGTAATTTTGAGCATTTAAAATACCCTTATCCCAAATATCAGGGTCACCAATAGTTTTCAAATAACCATATTCCTGTTCGTACAAAGGGAAAAGGGTTTTGAATCCCGGAACCGAATCAATTGTCACCGTACTAATCTCCATTTTGTTTTTATTGTGAAGCGTCAGGATTTTATATCCCGGAATATAAGCCGCCAATGACGGAATCTGAATATTAAACAAGGCTTTCCCGTTCTTGTATTTCCTAACTCCCGTATCATTAATGTGCATATGTCCGGCAAAATGGAGTTGGATTCCCGCTTCTGCAAAAAGAGCGCTCACTTCTTCTACAGGAACTCTATGCAATTGCATCTTCTCTTCCCCAAATAATTTTCTCATCATTGGCGAAGCATCATCATTAAAATCCACCATCGGGTAATGACTAAAGGCAATAAGCGTTTTTCCTCTTTTTTTCGCCTCTTTGGCAACCTTAGCTGCCCAATCTATCAAGTGTTTTTTATGGGTTAAAACCTGATTATAGCCAACATTTGGGCTATTATAATTAGCCGAATTTTCAGGATGATTTTTAGCTTCTTCTTTTGGGATATAAACATTGCCATCAATAGCCAATAGCCAAACGCCTTCAGCAGGTTCAATTAGATAACTTAAATCAGGAATCGGATTTTGATATGGCGGTATAGCATATTTTCTTTTTTCAATTGTAGCATTTTCCATAGCCAATTGAAAACTATATTTTTCAGGAGTATATGCTGTAAAAGGTGTTTCCCAATACAAATCGGTTGCTTTAGGGTAAAAACCAAAATCTTTTAATTCATCCAAAACCTCAGCATAACCCATTGTCCCGATATCTTTGGCAATTACTACCGGGAGTTCATCATCCGTTTTAGATTTATACATCCCATCCTTACTCATGATTACCTGATTCTTACCGTCTTTACCTAAAAAATCAGTTTTTCCGGAATCTGTCAAATAAGGCTTGGCCACATCATGGTTTCCGGTAGTAATTATAAAACGAATGCCGTATTTATTGGAATACTCATCTAATATTTTCTTTAATCCCCTGATATTTAATGGCTGACCATCATCACTAAAATCTCCGGGAAGTGCTACTATTTTTATGTTACGCTTTACAACATCTTCCAAAGCAGCAATAAAAGCAAAATAATTTTCGTTGAACAATCGGGTGGATTCTAACTGAGATTTCATTGTTCGTAACAAAGTGTATTTCCCATCGGCAGGATTTCGAATTCCTTTATAATCAGAATCTGAAAATCCGCCATACAAATCAAGCAAATGAACATCAGATAAGAAGGCAATTTGCGTGTTTTTAATTTTAGATTGACCAAAAACATCAATTCCTATAAAACTTAAACAAACAAAAAAACTTACAACTATATGCTTCAAAATATTCTTCTGCTTTTTTCCCATATTTACATCTTAGTTTCCGGTGGGAAAGCATACGAATCTTTCCATCCGCCTAAATCAATTAAAACTTGATCAATCATTACTCCCGGATCGACCATCCAAACTTTCAAAGTATGTTTTCCGGCCTTATTAACAATTTGTTTCGCCGATTTTACAGCAGCATTTTTCAACACATTTTGCATCCATTCATCACTACGTCCAAAAGTTTGAAAATTCAAAATAACCGGCTCAGCATCATCAATGGCTACCGCACATCGCACTCCTTTTCCTTCATAAAAAGCATGAGTAGGAACAACCTGTACATTTATTTTAGCCTCTCCAAAATTAAAGGTAAAAAAATCATATTCCATTACAGGACTGTTATTTTTTATAGATTTCAAATCTACTTCCGAATTTGCTGTTCGAGGCAAAGCCACACTCACTTTTCCGGCATAACCAATACCTTCAAAAGTTTCCCATTTAGCGGTTACACCATCTTTTTTATTCGAATAATTCACCGCATTTATCGAAACATAACCTTTGTCTTCTACAAAACCTTTGTAATTTTCAAGTTCAGCAAATTTCGGATTAAAAGCACTCACTCCAACAGTGATTAAAGTATCTTGACTAACAAATTCTATTGCCGAATTCACCTTATAACTTGGCGGAATCAATTGGTAATCATGCCCTAAAGGTGCTTCTTTTTTATTTTCGCCTTTTGGTACTTTATCCCAGTCAATACTTACCCAAAGACGTTGTTGATTACTTTCCTTGCTATCTAAAGTCCCATTTTGTTGCGAAATTTTAATCCAATCGGCTTTCGGTTTCGCCTGCCAATTTACCGTTCCCTCGCCTTTCATAAAAACATCAATATAATACTGATTCTTCACATAAGCATTAAAAACCGGCAACACATCGGCATAGGAATTCTCGGTTCTGTGATTGACTTCCATTTCATAACTTTCTAACGCTAATTTCAATTCTGGCTTCTTTCCTGCAACAGCATTCGTTGACGTAGCCTGATCAAAAACGGGCAAAAATCGTGGCGACATACTCATGATATGCTTCCACTTTCCGCCGGCCAATTCGTTATTAAAATATTGGGTTTCTTTCTGAATTCTTTCAAAAGCTGTTGCTGATTTCTTCGCAAAAAATGCAGCACTACCTCTTCCCTGTTCAGCAACAAATTTATTTTTATACGAATACAACCATTTATGATTTAAACTGGCTGCGCCAATAACTGGATATTCAATCAATTCGTAAAAAGCATCTTGACGATTCGCCGGAATAGCCGTTTTCAATTTCTCGGCAGTATCCATTAATTTTTGGTAAGCATCTATTCTTTTAGAAACCTCATCTCCGTAATGAATTTGAGTCAGTTCAGTTGGTTTTGACTTTGTTTCCGGTTCTACCTGATTCCAAGCCATAAACTCTGGACGACGCTGAAAAGCCAAGTGATAATAATCAAAAAACAAATCAGTTATCGAATTAGCGTTTTGTGTTCCAAATTCTCTCGAAGCCCAGTTCTGCATATGTGTTTTTACACTTTGGCTTTTATCAAAAGGAGTCATATCCCAGGCCATATCCAAAAATAATTCGATATTGTACTCATGAGGTTTGATATCGCCACAGTTCAAAATCCATAAATCACGAGACTGGAATTCGTATGCTTTTTCCATTTCTTCCCACATCAAAACCGGATTGGATGAATTCAGCCATAAATAATCATGAGGACGTCCCCAATACGAGGTATGATAATAAATCCCTGCTCCTCCAGGACGTTTTTGTTCTTTAGGATTACTCAACTGACGGATGTAACCGTAATTGTCATCGGTCCAAACCAATTGCACATCTTCAGGTAGTTTTAGTCCTTTTTGGTAATAATCCAAAACCTCTTTATAAGGAATAAATACCTGCGGAATTTTGTTCGGTTCTTTTTTGGTTTCCTTTTTCAAAATCGCTCTTTGGTCGGTAATCACCTGTTCCAATAATTTTACCTGTGCATCCGAATCGTCTTCCCCCACAATCATTGGCGAATCGTGTTCGCCACGCATTCCGATGGTGTAAATATTTTCAAAAGGAGCTGTTTCTTTAGTTCTCTTTTTAAAGAAATTTTTAATCACCCCTGAATTCGTATCATAACGGTATTCCCCCATCGTATTGTGGTTCCACTCCGCATTAATGTTGCTCAACATCGGCTCTGCGTGTGAAGTTCCAATAACAATAGCATAATCATCAGCAACTTCTTTATTTTTTGGAAAAGAATAAAAGGCTTTGGTGCTTTTGTGCATCGCTGGCCAAATCGTATTGGCTCTCAAACGCAACAACAGTTCAAAAACTTTCGCATAAGTTTTAGGTCCGATATCCCCCGTTTCCGGTTCGAATGTTTTGGCAGCCCAGGGCTGCAATCCCCAATCTTCATCGTTTAGAAAAATTCCTCTGTATTTCACCGATGGCGAACCATAAACTTTAGTTTGAATATTTAAAACCAGATTGTCTTTTTTATCCGGTGTAACATCAGCCCACCATTCCCATGGAGAAACCCCCATCATTCTGGAAATTTCCAGCAATCCGTAAGCCGTCGCTCTTCTGTCAGAACCTACAATTACCAATGCTTTTTTGATGGCTGCTGTTGGATTTTCAACAACTTGAATTTTATAAGTTTCCCATTTTCCTTTTACATCAGCAACAGTAATTTTTTGTTTCGAAACCAAATTATCAATCCATTTGCTTTGCCCAATAGTTCCCGCCATAATTGTTATTTCAGAATTATTTTTCGAAACTATCAACCTCTTATTTGTAATTGAAAAAACATCATCAGCCAAAATTTTAGCTGCAATGTGAACCACTTTTGGCTCTTTTTCTTCTACTAAAACAGCGGCTTTTTGATTGGCTGAAACAATAGCAAAATCATTGTTTTGCCCCTTTACAACATTGGCAAAAAGAGCAATAAAAACTAGAAAAATGATATTAAACTTATTTTTGAACATGATTTTATTTTTTAATTCTTTCGAAACGATTATTCTCAAAACTCACCTTGTAAGACGATTTAAAAAGCGTGGACGGAACATAATAATCCGTTGAAATTACTTGTGCTCCCGATGCTTTTGCTTTTTCAAACTTAGTATAATCATTTACTCTGGCTTCGGTTGTTCCGTCATCGGCACGGGTGCGAACCATGTAGCCTTTGGCGACCAACTCTTTGATATAATTAAAATCTTTTACCGGATTATTCACAATCCTAAAAGCTGCCTCTGGAGTTCCTTCTTTAACATTTATAAATAAAACGCAGTTTTTCAAACTTGGATGACCGTCCATGTAACGATTATTCTTGATTTCATTTTCATCCAACACAAATAAAATCTTTCCTCGAACACTTTCTAAATCTGGCCAGCCATTTTTTAAAATAGCCTCTTCCAGAGTAGCAAAATTTCCTCTTACCAAATCGGGTGTAATTAATTGTGTATCGTCAAAAACGGAACGAATTTCACTATCGATACTTTCTAAAGCTTCTTTTGTGAATGGTAAAGGCGCTTTCAGATTTTGACTAATACCGTCTTTGGCATTAATTAATATAAAAATAGGAAAATGATTTTGATGTTCATCTGACCATTTTTTCAGGGCTTGCAATCCTTCTTTGAAAAGGAGATAATGACTTCTAAAATCGATATCCGGAATATGAAACATCTTTAATCCGGGTTGCGCTAACTTTTTTTCAGGATCAAATTCTAATGGGTTTTTACCCAGGGTTTTTACAATTGTCAAACCTTTTGGATTCGAATAATAACCACCTTTAGGGTCATACAACACATCCATCTCCAAATTTCGAAGGCCTAAATCCAACTGTGCTTCTAGGGGAATATGAGTATATTGCAGTGATTTGGCACTAACAGAATCTTTTTGATACAAATAATCCCAGAGCGGTTTTTCAATAGCTATTTTATAGGAATTATGACTACCAATCACCTGAATTTGGTTCATTTTTACAGGGTCTTGTTTTTTTTCATTAAAAGAAACCAATGAAAAAAAAGTCAAGAAAAACAAAGCCGCTATTTTATTTCTTGATGCCATATTTTACATTAAATACGAATATAAATCCTCTTTTTGTTCAACCACCATCCAATACTCCAACAAAGCAGCATAAACAAAATAGCCGTAACAAAAGATCCTAAACTTCCCGGAAAGACAGTTTGAATGACACTTTCGCTAAACCATTCAAAAACATCTTGTTCAGAATTTACAGGTATTATTCTCAATAACGTAAAGAAAAGTTCTGAGAACAAATAAATAAACATAGGATTTTTGCCAAAAATGGTACAAAACTCAACACCAAAATGTTTTTGTTTTAATTCAATCAAATAAATTAAAACTGCCATAATTGATAAATCGATTCCAACAGTATACAACACGAAAGAACCAGTCCAAAGCTTTTTACAAATTGGAAAAACCAAATCCCACCAACGTGCCAAAGCCATTAAAAGAAAACCTACTAGCAATAATTTAGCTATCCCTTCAAATGTTTTTCCTATTCTTTGAATAAATGCTCCGGCAATAAAACCGGCAATTACATTTACTATCGATGGCAATGTGCTCAAAATTCCCTCTGGATCAAATGGCATACTGTCTCTTTTGTAAATATGTCCGTTTCCTAAAATAGATAAATCCATACGAGTCACCGCATTTGTAGCCATTTCCAGTTCGGCTCCCGGCTGTCCAAAGAGATATAATATGGCCCAATAGCCCAACAGAAAAATTACAGACAAAACGATTGCTGCTTTCTCTGATAAATAATAAAAAATTACCGACGCAAATAAATAGCACAATGCAATACGTTGCAAAACGCCCATGACACGTGTTTCGGCAAAAGGTTTTAATTCCCAAATACCATCAATCCCTTGACGAAAAAAGGGAAACCAATACATTAAGTATCCTAAAAGAAACATAATAAGCGTACGCTTAATGACTTTTTTCCAAAATACATCAGACGCCATTTCTTTCATTTTTCCCATCGAAAAACTCATCGCATTTCCCATTGCAAAAAGGAAAGATGGAAAAACCAAATCAGCCAGTGTAAACCCAAACCATTCGGCATGTACCAAATAAGGATAGAGATGGGCTCCTGTTCCCGGTGTATTGACCACAATCATTAAACAAATCGTTAATCCTCTAAACACATCTAGCGAGAGGAAACGATTGGAATTTTGGTTAGAAATTGCTCCCATAGTTAATAATCGTATTTAATTGGCGCCATTTTTTCGGTTACAGGTATAATGCGAGAGCGGTATTTTTTATGCAAAGCTTTAGCAATCACAACTGGATTACCTTTTGCTTTTACCGGAAAATCTTTTCTCTCATTTACCCATTTCCATTCCCATTCTTTAATTTTTTCATCAAATTTTTCCTGATTGAAAGTTCCCCAATTGGCTTTTACATCTGCAAAAAATTGCTGCCATCTTGGTTTATAAAAATCAGTAAACAATCCGCTCCATTGCCTATTACTGTATTCATGCAATCTGTTATTAGCTCCACCCCAAAGAGTAATTAAATCACGGGCATTTTGCTCATACAACGCTTTTTCTTTCTCATCAATTCCCCAACGTCTAGCATCGGCAATCCATGGACCTAAAAGAAAGTCATAACGCGTAGCCAATAATTGATCCATATCATCTATCAATTCAATAAACTCTTTTGCGTTTTTTTCAAATGCTACTTTGTCATTGTTTTGATAATCTTTGGCAATTTGCTGCTGCAAAGGCAATGCATAATTAGCCAAAACCTGACGGGTAACATCCACTAAATCATACTGGAAACCATCTGATTTTTGGCAATCCGGAATTGCTTTTATGAAAAGATCCCAAGCCGGTAATAAATCTTCTGAAGCATAATTTTGTTTGGTTCTCGCCCAACGGCGGAAACCCTCAAATGTAGGTCGGGAAACAATAATCGATTCCGCACCATCACGAATTACTTGTCCGTTATAAACCGTTTTTACCAATACATCCCAGGCTTTTGCAATATCAGCGTTTGATTTGCCATAGCGATTTAAGGTATAATTAGCCAACCAAGAATTCAAATCTATTGGCGTATCTCTCCAGGTATTGTCGGTCATTAATTCATATAAAACCGGATTTTGCTCAATAGCTTCCATTGTTAAACCAATACCTTTTAGTTTTCCTGATTTAGGATCTTTTAAAGCTTTTGCAGGTGCATTGGCAACGGTTTCAATTCGACCAAACATCGAAATATTTCCACCAAAATTGTGCAACATATTCCAAATCCATTGTTTGCCATAAAAAGCTTCGGTACGTTTCCAAACCGGTTCAATCTCGGCAGCTAAATCCAAAATAATCATTCGGTCGTCAGGAACAGCATCCAATAATCCTTTGATTTGTGGCGCTTCCCAAAATTCTCTGTGGCTGTAAAAAAGCCAGCCCTGCATGACCCAAACTGCTTTTTCATCAGCCGATTTCATTCCTTCAAATATCTTTTTGCTTAAATCAAATAAATAAGCAGGATCGCTTAAAGGAGGTGTATTTTCGTTAAAAGTATCCGCTGAATACAAATGATCCGTTCCATAAATCTTAGATTGCATCTCTAAGAATTTCTTCCCAATTTCGGCAAACAAAGGATCACTCGAATCTAAAATATAGGTGTCTTCAAAATCATTTTCCCAGTTGGTTGCTTTCAATTTCGCATTTGGGAAAAACTTTTTAAATGAAGCTGGAACGTGTCCTGTAAAAGCAGGCAAAACGGTTTTCATCCCCAGTTCGCGTTCTCTTTTTAATATCTTAAGCTGTAAATCACGGTGCGTTTCTTTCCAGTTTTTAGATAAAGGGCCTCCCCATCCGTCTAAATTGCCCATCCAAAACCAACCAAAATAAGCCGGTCCACTGAAAAATGTATCCAAATCTGCATCTGTAAAACCATAGGATTTATACACTTCGTCCCAAATGTATTCTTCTCCAGTAATAGCAAGCGGCATATTGATTCCATGCAAAGCCATCCAGTCGATTTCTTTTTCCCAACGTTTCCAGTCCCACCAGCTCATACTGTAATTAAAGGTGCAATAGTTCAAATAATAGCGGTATTCGTAAGGTGTTTTTTTATGAATCAATTTAGGAACTGCTGGTAATTTTTTAGGCAAATTCAAATTGGTTCCATTCCATGTTATTTGGCAATGTGTAACATTATTGAGATAATAATATAATGCAGATGCAACCGAAACACCATTGTTTCCTCTCAACACAATTTTGTCTCCTTTGGAAACAATTTCAAACCAATCCTCTTTTGCTGAAGAATCAATTTCGATACTAAATTGTGAAGCATGATTAGGTAAAATACGAGTAATAAGCTGACTCGAAGCATTCTTTATTTCTGTCTCCGGTTTTGTTGATTGACAAATACCAGTTTCAAAAACAAAAAAAGTAAAGAATATGGCTAGTTCAAGGATCCTTTTCATCTTTTTAAAATTATATTATACTGATTAGAAACTGGAAATACCAGTTGGTTTTACTTTTAATATGTTATGATTGGCATCAAAATTCAAACTGTCAATACAAATTTGACGCAACACATATTTTTCTTTTTGCGGAAGAATTCG
The DNA here is from genome assembly GCF_038289905.1 of Flavobacterium flavipallidum. Lineage (NCBI taxonomy): Bacteria > Pseudomonadati > Bacteroidota > Flavobacteriia > Flavobacteriales > Flavobacteriaceae > Flavobacterium > Flavobacterium flavipallidum. The sequence continues at coordinate 168,027 of NZ_JBBYHU010000002.1, forward strand.
GTGGTATAAAATATAATCCTGTCCTTTTTCCTTGAAAACCGAATGATGTCCCGGACCATAAGTGATACTATCTGCAGTAGTTTCCAGAATAGGACTGTTTTTGGCTGTTTCAAATGGTCCTAAAGGAGAATTTCCAACAGCATATCCTACTTTGTAAGTCGCATCAATTGCTTTACCTGACGAAAACATTAAATAATATTTCCCGAAACGTTTTATCATATAAGGCGCTTCAAAATAATCTTTAGGCGTAACTGCTTTTGGTTTTTCATCAAATGAAATCATATCCGAATTCAGTTTGGCTGCCATACAAGTTCCATTTACCCAATTAAATCCGGAACCCCAGTACAAATAAGCCTGACCATCATCATCAATAAAGCAATCGGCATCGATATTGTGTACCAAAGGATAATCTTTTGCTGAAATCAAAGGCGACTGGTCTTCTTTGGCATTTTTCCAAGGCCCTAACGGAGTATTACTCACCCCAACCCAAACTTCACTCCCAACTGAAACATACATATAATATTTCCCGTTTGCTGCTTTTCGTACCGATGGTGCCCAAACCATAGAATCTTTAGAATTCGGGCTTGTACAGGCTTTTTTCGTTGGCCAGTTTAAATGATGGCGTTCAAATTGTATAAAATCCTTTGTTGAAAACACCGCCAGTTCCTCTCCACCCCAAGGATCAATAGTGGCATAAATAAAAAAAGTATCTCCTTCTTTTACAATACAGGGATCTGCAAAATATCCCGGTAGTATTGGGTTTGTGATTTTTGATTTTGCTTGTAAATTTTCCTTTTTGACAGGAAGTTTACACGAAATCAAAAACGTAGTCATCAACAAAATAAAAACACCCAGTTTCAAATTCTTCATCTTTATTATATTAATCTTCTATAAAATTATTCTTCAATTACTTCGTCTGATTTAGAAGGCGGAAGCTGTTTTGTTCCCCAGGTTTTAGATGGCGTTGCTCCCATTTCAAATTCCAGCACACCACCTTTTACAATATCCTGATGCTCAATAAAAGCATTTTCAAATGGTTTTCCGTTTAACAAAACAGATTTGATGTATTTGTTTTTATCCGAAAGATTCTTCGCTTTGATAGTGAAATCCTTGCCGTTTTCCTGATGAATTACCGTTTGTTTGAAATAAGGTGAATTAATCAGATAATAGGATTGTCCCGCATTAGGATATAATCCCATCATGTGAAAAGCCAACCATGAAGACATCGCCCCTGAATCATCATTTCCTGGGATTCCGTTTCTGGAACTGTTGTAATTTTTATCAATAATTTGATGAATGCGGTCGTTACTCAAATCAGGTCGACCAATCCAATGGTATAAATTCGGACTCAAAAAAGAAGGTTCATTGGCCACATTATAAAATTCTTTATCAAAAAGTGTGTTCAAGCGCTTTTTGAAAGCCTCATTCCCACCTGTTTTTTTAATTAACATGGCCACATCATGAGGAACGGAAAGTGAATATTCCCAAGAACTTGCTTCGTAAAAAACACCACACCACCAGCAAACACAATTAGGCCAATCCTGCGCTAAAGGCGTGTAAGGCACATAAGAAATTTTACCATTAGTAGCCGCACACTGAATACTGTCTACCCATTTTTTATTGGAATCCTTCGGCATGATAAATCCTCTGGAACCGTTGTCTTCAATATCTCTCCAAAGGTTTTGCCAGTTATCCGATTGTTTGATAAAACGCCAGTATTCGCCTTTGCGTTTCGTTCCTTTGGCAACAATTGCCAGACAATAATCATTATACGAATATTCTAAAGTTCGGTTTCCGGAACGGACATAATCGGTAGAAACATAACCCAATCTATTATAATCAACTAATCCGCCACGACCTTCTTTTTCTTCATTGCCACCAGGAGGAAATAAGGCATCTTTCAACATGGCATCCAATGCCAACTTATAATTAATACCTTCCAATCCTTTTACAAAAGCATCTGCAATAACTACCTCTGCATTGGAACCACCTTGTGTACGTCCATTTGAATTTCCGCTTCTGGCTTCCGGCAAATAGCCATCGCGTTTATAAATTTGTAACATCGCATTTACAATATCAATCTCACGTTTAGGATCTAAAAGTGTAATTAATGGGCTTGAAGAACGATAAGTATCCCAAATAGCATAAAAATCATCATAATAAGGAGAATCATTTTCCCAAAGCGGGTTTTCGCCTGTACGATCTACCGGCATCAACATCGTATGATACAAACCCGTGTAAAACATGGTTTTCTTTTCTGTAGAAGCTTCTTTTTCAACCTCAACTCTTTGCAATAAATTCTCCCATTTTTGTTGGGTTTCTGCTAATTCTTTTTTGAAATCCCAATGCGGAATTTCTTTATCGATATTATCTCTGGCTTTTAAACTGCTGATGAACGAAATTCCAATTTTCATATTCAGTGTTTTATTGGCTAAGCTTTCAAAAAACAACATTGCTCCGGTTTTCTTCCCGTTATCCACCTGATTTTTTTCATTTGGAAAAAATTGCTCACCTTTCCAAGTAGAGAAATTGGTAAACGGCTGATCAAATACTGCCGAAAAATAAACCGTATAAGTACTTCCGTTATTCCAACCACCACGAACTTTAGTATGACCGCGAACTTCGGTATCTGAAATTACTTCTACCTGCGACCCCACGAATTGCTGCGCTTCTCTTCCATCAGGAATAATGGATTCATCCAGATATCTTCCTAAGTCAACTTTGATTGCATTTTTAGTATTCGAATTAAAAACAAATTTGTAAAAAGCGGCTCTGTCAGAAGTCGTAATTTCTGTTTGAATATTCCATTTTTTCAATAAAGCACCATAATAACCTAAGGCTACTTTTTCGTTTTCACGGAGCGATTCCTGTTTGATGGTTTCAAAATCACCCGAAATAGGCATGATAGAAACATTTCCGTACTTAGCTCCACCACCAGTTCCGCTCACATGCACCTGACTAAAACCGTAAATAGGTTTCGACATATCAGTTGTAAAACCACTATTGGCATGCAAATCATTATCGGGCCCCGGTTTGATCATTCCGTAAGGACATGAGGGTCCAATGAAAACATTTCCAAGACCTTCCGAGCCAATCATAGGATCAACAAAACGGTGATTTTGTGCACTCAAATTCCAACACTGTAACAACAGTGCTAAAGAAATAAAAGTGGCATTTCGGAGTTTATTCATAATTTCTATTTTTAATTCTCAGAATCATCAAAATTAATTCCCCTTCCCACAAGGGTGTAATTTTGATGATTCTTGAGGCAATTTTTAAGGTATCGTTTTTATATTCGTTTCTTTTAAATCTAATTTGGATTCTGTCACATTTTCCAAAACAACTTGTTCATTTTTAGCTTCCGGTAAATCAATATTTTCCATATTCAGATTTTGAACATCATCAAAAACAAATGCGGGTCTAAAATCAGTATCGTCTAAACTAACTTTGATATTTTTAAAACGAATTCCATTGGCATGACGCACATAAAATGCCCAGGCCGGCAATTCGCCAAACATGGAGAATTCAGGATAATCCTGTATTTTTTCCGGAACGGAATCTAATCGATTTAGTGGTACATATGCCATTCCTTTTGTCGCTCTTCCAGGATAAGAAATAGTGATATTTTCAAGATTGACATTTTCTATTTGGTAACCCGGAATCCCAACAATCGAAGAAGGAAACGGATTATGGAAAAAATCTACTTCAGGACCTCTTAAATCATAATTGATATCCGGACGTCCAAAAGGCACTTGTACATTCATATTTTTAATACTCACATTTTTGATACTTCCCGCTTTATCACCGCTTCGTTGTCCTATTCGAATAAAAATCGCATTGCCGGTATTTACCGCATTAATATTAGAAACTTCAATATTTTCGATAACGGCTCCGTCAACAGATTCGATAGCAATAGCTGAACGAAACGTATCAAAAACCTGAATATCTTTTATAACCACATTTTTGAATCCGCCATAAGAAGCGGTTCCAAATTTTATGGCACTAGCACTGGATTTTATCGTACAATTAGCGATAAAAATGCCATCATTAGCATATCCCGGATAATAGGATTTCAAGCAAATTCCGTCATCGGCAGTATTCAAATCACAATTGGCAACTTTTACATTTTTACAATCGGTAATGTCGATTCCATCATTATTCCAGTACGAACGATTGACCACTTTTAAATTATCAATTATCAAATTCGAACACAATTCAAAAGACAATCCCCAGCAGGATGCAGCACCCACTTCTAAACCTTGAATTTCAACATTTTCACATTGAGAAAAACGAAACAACTTCGGTCTCATGGTTTCATTTGGACGGTTTCTTTTAATCGTATAATTAGGATCAACCGCAATTCCGGCATGATGCAAACTGTCAATATTTAAAGCCAATTGCAAACCTTGTCCATCAATTTTTCCTTTACCATACAGTTTTATATTCGTTGCTTTATGTGCCAAAACTAAAGCAATTTGTGAATTATCATCTTTCTTTGGAGAATCAGGTCGACCAGGAAAATCCATTTTATAATAATCTTTTGGATTGGTACTTCCTAATAAAACAGCTCCTTCTTCCAGACGAACACTCACATTGCTTTTTAATTGAATACTTCCTGATAAAAATTCCCCTTTTGGAAAAACTACAATCCCGCCTTTACTTTTAAAAGCGGCATCAATAGCTTTTTGAATAGCGACTGTATTGAGTGTTTTCCCATCTGCTTTGGCTCCATAATTAGTAATTAAAAACTCTTTTAGAGCTTTGGCTTTATTTTGTGCAGGACTATTCCAAGCAAACAGAAAAAAGCTTACTAATATGTTAACATAAAACAGTTTCGACTTTACTTTTATCATTTTATTTTCACTTAAAATACTAAAAATCAATTATTTATAAAATATTTCCGTTTTAAAAAAAGACAAAAAAAAAGCGCACAGTTGACACCGATTGATTTTCATGTATCAACTGTGCACTATTTTTTGTAATTCAAAATTTCAAAATCTCACAAAAAATAAGCACTACTATGTAGATCTTATTTCATGTAAGCTTCTAACTTATCCAAATTATTAATCTCCTTTTCTCTGGCGCAAGCCGAAACCACTTCCGTTTCCAAATGTTTCGTTGGTTTAGAAATCAATAAGTATTGGGTTCCGTCATCGGTACTTTTTACATAATCTTTCGGATTGTATTTAATAGCACCACCCACTTCTACAATCTCAGCAGCTACGTCTTCCGGATGTTTTCCCCAAACGGCAATATAATTGGCTCCTTTCTTGGTTCCGCAACCTTTGAAATAATTCACTCCGGTTACAAACTGTACTTTTTCGCCATTCAAACTAAAAGCTTCCACTTTAGCTTCTCTTTTTCCGGAAAATACCGTAACACGTACTTTGATATCAACTTTTTTCCCTTTGTAAGGCACTCCTCTGGAAATCATTTCCATATAAGAACTGCTTTCCGTTTTCCCTACATGAGCCAAACGATTCGTTACCGGATTCAACGGAACTACTTTTTCACCATCCCAAAGACGTACTCCTCCTAAACCTACGGTGGATCCTACTTTATAATAATCGGCTCCCCAACCTTCTTTTTGTTGTTCCGGAGTTGGATACCAATGTGCGGCTTTCAACTCCAAACCTTTTTTGGCCTTATTATAAACATCAATAGCTACTTTATCACTAAAATAAATTCGCAATGCCATCCATTCATTCTCTACAGCTGGCCCATGATGACCAATTGTACTGTATAAATCTCCTGATTCAGAACCAATATCTGTCAGGTAACTTATTTTATCAGCTTTCATATACAAACTATTGTCTGTATTATTCTGTCCGATACAAATGCCTCCAAACAGCAAAGCAGCCATAAATGATAATTTCATAATTTCAATTATTTATAGATTAAACTTAATTTTCGTAAAATTAAGTAAACTTTCTGCAATGCCCGAAGTTTTATTTTAGAATTAACCTATGGTCATTTTATGATGAAAAGGTGTAAATCCGGTAATATACACATGAACGCCATCGGTACGTAAAGTTCCCTGATGATAGGTATATTCTTCGCTATCTAAATTATTCACGTTTTGATGTTCGACTAAACCGGGACCTATGTCAATTGTTTCGGTTCCCGTATTTGCTTTGGCAAAACCTGATTTCAGGAAATAATTTCCTTTTTCTCCCAATGTTGCGCCTTCTATTTGAATTCCTTCTTTAAAACACATTTCGATTGTAATTTCTACATTTGGCGGACCATCTACTTTAAAATCCAAATTCAAACTGCCGTTATTTTCTTCAATTTCAATAACCGTAGTTTGTTTTTTGACATTACTCGCAACTCTATGTTCAAAATCCATTTTGTTCCAAAATCGTCCGTCTTTCGATTCTGATAATTGATAATCGCCATCTGCTTTTTGAAATTCCGATGCCAAAGGTTGATAATAATCGCCCTGTTTGGTTTCTCTCAAAATGTATTTGTTTCCCACTTTTTCAATGCCATCACTGCTGAAATAGCCCATTCTGAAAAAGGAAGATGACATTCGCATGTATTTCAAAATGGCATCTCCTTTTCGGTACATCAGGAAATTTGGGTTTGATGATCTTCCTGATACAATCAGAACAGGTTTGTCGTTTCCGCCAAAAAGCGTTATCGATGTATTTCCACGTCGGATTCGGGCTAAATTAGAAACCGCAAAAAATTCTTCAAAATCATTTTTAATCTTAGGCTTAAGCAAAATAGTCTGTTGCAATTCCGGATTGGTCATAAATTCTACCAAAGCATCCTGCTCAAAATCAGGAATATTTTCGATAAGATTGACCATATAAGCAAATTTTGGATTTTGAGTATGAATAGCCATATAACGGTATTGCAAGTAAAATTTAGACACCGTAATATTCATAAACTGATCCTGTCTTCTGGAATCTACTGTAACCAAATCACCATTAGCTTCTGTATAATAATAAGTAGTGGTCAGGTTTTTTTGAACCTTGTCTAACAACTCCGGTTTATTTAACAAACGAGCCAACGTAATTAAGGCTTTGTCTATAACTGCCGAATAAATTCCGCTTCGTTCTGAATAATGTCCATCCTGATTAAGATAAATCCCCTCGGCCAACCAGTCCTCAATTCTGTTAGTATACCTAACATCTGGATACAGCGAATTGATATTGGCTAAAGCGGCACTTACTACCCATCGGTGATTGGGAGTATGCACACCGCCCGTTATCATGGCTTCGCCGGCATTTTGAATAAACTTCTTTAATTTCTCTTTTACTGAATTTAAATTTTTTAGCTTATTGTGTTTCAAAACCATCGCAGCCGAACAAAGGTATTCCAAAACAAAAGCCGTATCTGGTGGTGATTGTCGGTTTCCGCCGGCATCAACAGTACCATCACCGTATTGTCCTTTCAGCATAATATCAGCAGCCTGATTCAAACGTTCTACTACAATTTCAGACTTATAAAACTCTGATTTCTGGTGAGATACCGAAGCCGTCATAGCGGCTATATCGGCTGCTACAGGCCGAAAATTACTCAAACGAACATCCGAATTTACAAGAGGTTTTTGAAAAATATTTTTCACAAAAGCATCATTATGCAGAATGAGTTTTTTCATCAAAGCTTCATCCACCTTAGTTGCCGCGGCACTAAAAAATCCATCATTTGCCAAAACAGTGTCGCTAACCAATGCACCAAGCAATGATAGACTTCCTAGTTTTAAAAATTCGCCACGACTAATAGGATTCATCTCTTTTGTTTTTTACTTTTTAGACAATGAAAAGGGTCTATTTTCCTGAGTAGTTCCCCAAGTCTTATTAGGTTGGTTACCCATTTCGAAATCCAACTTTCCACCCTTCATGACAGAAAAATGGTCTAAATAATTTTTATCATATTCAACTCCGTTAAATCGCAATTTTTGGATGTAATTATTCCCTGAAGAGGCACCTTTTGCATTGATGATTAACTTTTTCCCATTTTCAAAACTCAACGTAATTTTATCAAAATGTGGTCCTGAAATCACATATTGAGGCACAGACGGAGCCACAGGATAAAATCCTAAAGCAGAAAACACATACCAGGCCGACATTTGTCCGGCATCATCATTACCGCTTAATCCACCTACTTCATTACTGTACTCAGTTTTCATAATTTGATTGACCAATTCCTGTGTTTTCCAAGGTTGACCTGAATAGTTGTATAGAAATGGAATTTGGTGACCCGGCTCATTTCCATGCCAATATTGCTTAGCGGCATGGAAACGATCCAAGTTGGCATTAAAACCATTTTCTCCTCCCATTAAATTCATTAATCCTTTGATATCCTGCGGAACATACCAAGTGTATTGATAAGGCGTTCCTTCAGTTATATATGATTTTCTGATAAACTTGTCAAAATCTTTTGTAAAAGTCCCATCGGCAAAACGTCCTCTTACACAGGAATCGGCTACGCTATAGACATTTTGATAATTCAAAGCTCTTTTTTTCAATAATCGGGCATTCATAGTATCACCTTTTTTAGCTGCAATTTGCGAAAGCGCAAAATCATCAAAAGCATATTCTAAGGTTCTGGAAACCTGTTCTCCCTGATGAAAAGATTCTTTAACCTCATCTTCTAGCGGAATGTAACCGTATTTTAAATAGGAAGCTAAAGCCCGACGTCCTTTGCCATTTACATAATCAACATTTTCAGGCGTTTGAAAGGCATTTTGCAATAAATAGCTGTATTCTTTATCCGAAATTTCAATGTTATTTTTCATATAAGCATCGGCAATTGCTGCTACAGAATGATCCCCAATCATAGCCGAAGTATAACTGTTCCAACAAGGAAAAATTGGCATCCATCCACCTTGCTCAGCCATAGAAAACAGGCTGCGCATCATTTGACCGTTTACTTTTGGCGTTAACATATTAAACAATGGAAGCGAAGACCTGTAAATGTCCCACATCGAAAAATCAGTAAAATAATCTTCCTTACCACTATTCATTAATTGATTTCCTCCGTTAAAACTCACATAAGTTCCATCAACATCATTAAAGGTTCTTGGCTGCAAGTAACTATGATACATCGCTGTATAAAACTTTACTTTATCATCCTGATTATTACCTTCTACTTTTACTTTGGAAAGTAAGTTTTCCCAGGTATTTTTTAAATTATCTTTAGCTTTAGCAAAATCCAAACCTTTGGTTTCAGCTTCTAAATTTTTTCTGGCTTGTTCAATGCTGGTAAATGAAGTTCCGATTTTTGCTTCAATTGTTTCTCCTTTTTCTACATTAAAAGAAATATACCCTCCTATGTTTTCTAAATCCGAAATTTGTGTATTTCCTTCTAAGATTTTATCATTTTGATAAACACCAAATTTGCTTGAACTTTTACTCAATTTCACTACAAAATAGCCACTAAATCCTGCTTTATCGCCCCAGCCCTGATAAATTCGATGTACTGGATTGTAGCCCACAATTTCATTTTTATCGGCGTTTATTTGAATAAATCCTTCAGCTTCATCACTATTCGGATTCACAACAATATGTGCCTCACCTGAATTTTCAAATGTAAATTGGAACAAACCACAACGCTTAGTAGCCGTCATGTTTACATCAATTTTATAGTCAGCAAGCTTTACATTATAATTATACGGAGTGGTCTTTTCGGTATCATGTGAAAAATGAGAAGCTCTGTCTTCTGTTTGACATTTTAATTTACCGCTTACTGGCATTATAGTCATACTTCCATAATCCTGCACACAAGAACCACTTAGCCAATGACTGCCTCTAAAACCAGAAATCTTTTTGTCGGTATAGTAATATGGTGCAATACATTTGGTTTCTGTTCCTTTGGTTTGAGCTGTCCAATTGGTCATTCCAAAAGGAACCGTTACATAAGGTACTACCTGCGCATTATTCTCTTTTTCATCCTCACCGTGTTGTAAGGCACTTAGAGTTGTTGATGGTGCAGTTCCTATTAAAGGGTTGACAAAATCTACGTATCTGGCTCCTTTAGACTTCACAGAACAGGAAAAAACAAAAACTAAAGCAACTGGAATGGAACTATATTTTAATAAACGGGATAAATTCATATTTATCTGTTTGTGTTTTTTATAAAACGAATTAATTTAGGCTCTAAACTTAATTTTTGAAATTGAAATTGAATTTAAATCTGTTTTATGTTTTTTTGATTTTAATGTTAAAGATGTTTTTCGAGTGGAATAAAAACCACAATTTTCTATTAAAAAAATGAACACTAAAGTTTTCTAAACTTCTAAAAACAGTTGGATTTCTTTTCTAAAAAAAAATGCAACTATTGAAATAGTATCTTATTCAAACCAGGTTCACTTAATCGAAAAAATTGTAATTATTAAAAATTGAAAAAACACACTTTAAGAAAGAAAAGAGAAGAAGACAAAGCTTCTTCTCCTTTCATAGGTAAATAAATCACCAACCAACTTAACAATAAACAATCTTTAACTTAATTTGTATATTCAGGATTTTGTGTAATACTATTACCTGAATCATCAATTTCACCCTGTGGAATTGGTCTTAACAAATGATACGCTTTAAGAGCATTGTTAAACGCAACATGAGGATTATGAGCATAAACTCTCTCAAGCAACTTACCTGTTCGCTTTAAATCCATCCATCTATTCACTTCTCCGGTCAATTCTCTGGCTCTTTCATCTAAAATGAAATCGATAGTTACCTGTCCTGAAGTTACTGCAGTTGTTAAACCAGCTCTACTTCTCAAAGTGGTAAGGCGAGCAGCAGCAGTAGTAGCGTTTGATGCTTTTAAATAAGCTTCAGCCGCTATTAAGTACGCTTCACCACTTCTCATAATTACCATGTCTCTTTCTCCTAAAGATGGTTGATCTGGCTGTGTAAAAGCAACGGTAGGATCGTCAAACTTCTTGAAAATTGGATAATGCACAGGAGTAGTACCGTCACTTGTTAAATATTTATCAGGATTAATAACTTTATATGGTTTTGAAGCAATTTTAGAATCTGACCAAGCTACTTTTGGGAAATAAATTGCTGTATCTCCTACAGCCACGTTTACTGGATTTCCTGCAACAGTAGCCACAAAAGCTTTATCAGCATATAAAACTCTTTTAAATGTAGCGTCTGCTCTTTGATCATCGTCAGAAAATAGCGAATAATAAAATGGCGTTGGCATAGGTCCTAAGCCTTTTACAGTCCGAGATAAACCTGGATAATCGAAGAATGAAAACTTATACATCATATGTCTTGAATTCCCCCAACCACGTGTTGCAGCATTATTTCCAAATAAATAAGAAAAAATAACCTCTGAATTTCTTTGATTAGAGATACTTGTTAAAGAAGCAAATGATGAAACTAATGGATGATTGGCAATTACTGTATCTGCTAATGAAGCAGCTTGAGTAAAATCAGCTGTAGTACCAAAAGTTTTGTATCCTCTAGTCAATAACACTTTTGACAATAAATGTCTTACCGCATCTTTAGTTATTCTTCCAAAAACCGTTGTCGTTTCAGGAACTCCTGTCAATGCATCATTAAGATCACTCACAATTTGAGTATATACTTCCTCTTCAGAATTACGAACAAAATTTCTTTCGGCTGTTGTAATAGGTTTTAAAACTAATGGGACACCACCATAATTTTCAACTAAATTAAAATAAGACATAGCTCTAAAAAACTTAACCTCTCCTAATCCAGTATTTTTGGCAGTTTCAGAAAGTCCTGAAATTTTATCAGAATACTCTATAGCAACATTTGCTGCAGAAATAATACTATATTGATTTCCCCAATATACATCAACAGCCCAGTTTGTTGATGTAAAGTTTACATAATCATTAAGATCATTAGTACCTGAGACTACACCGCCTCTTGTAACGATATCAGTACCTAAATCTTCCAGAGCATAATATAAATCAGCAGTGTAACGAGTAGTTGTTTCTCTAGCTCTTAAGTATGCAGTTGCAACTAATTGATCAAATGTTTCTGTCTTAGACAATGCAGCATCTATCGTTATGGTCGACTTATTTTCTTCTTCCAAATAAGATTCACAACTAGAGCCTAGAATACCAACAGAAAGTAGGACTAGCCATAATTTTATATTTATATATTTCATTTTCTTAAATTTTAAATTTATACTCTAAAAGTTCAAATTGATTCCTGCCATGTAAGTACGAGACATAAAAGCAGCTCCCCAAGCATTTCTTCCAGCATTTTCTGGATCCCAACCATCATAGCTAGAAATAACAAACGGATTTTGTACCGTAGTGTATACTCTTAAACTACTAATTTTAAGTTTTTGTAACACTGTTTGTGGAATTGTATAACCAAGTGTTATATAACCAACCTTAGTAAATGATACGTTTTTATATTTTACTAAATGCCCATATTTTCCAGCATTACCTGGCTGATACATAGAATTAGATGCATTTTCAGGTGTCCAATAATCTACTTTTGCAGCGTTAAATAGTCTTGCAGGATCTCCATCCCAAGGAAAAATTGTATTATTATGGAAATTACTTGACATTGTTGCTCCCTGACTTGTATTAACTAAAAATGAAAAATCAAAATTTTTGTAATTCATGTTACTAACAATACTTCCTGTCCATTTTGGAGTAACTTGCCCAATAACTTGTCTGTCAGCGTCAGCAGTAATTAATCCATCACCATTAATATCTTTAACTTTAACCTGTCCTGGTGTTTGTCCAAAAGTAGCTGCTTCAGTAGCTTCATCTAATTGCCAAATACCATCAAATACATAATCATAGATAGCTCCAATAGGTGATCCAACTTTATGCACTAAATTATTACTTGATGCAGAATAATAAAGAACATCTAAACCTCCATAAAGCTTATCAATTGTATTTTTATTTGCAGCAAAATTAAAACTTGTAGTCCATTTTAAACGCCCATTATCAACATTGGTAGTATTTAAACCTACCTCTATTCCTTTATTTGTAGACTCTCCAATATTATCAAATGTTCCACCAAATCCAGTTGTTGATGGTAATCCTGTATAGAAAATAATACCTGTTATTTTTCTATTATAAACATCAATAGAACCTGTAACTTTATTATTTAAAACTCCAAAATCAAACCCAAGATTTACCTCTGATGTTTTCTCCCATGTAAGGTTTTTATTTGCCAAACCTGTTAAATAAGCCGTTGCAACAGATGTACCTCCAATATTTGTTGCCCCATTAGCAATTAATGACTGTGACGCTAATGGAGCTAAACCTCCACCTTGACCATTATTACCCGTTTGACCGTAGCTCAATCTAACCTTTGCATTACTAAAAATCTTTTGATTTTTCATGAAACCCTCATCTATTAATTTCCATCCAAAGGCAGCCGATGGGAAGAAAGCCCATTTATTTCCTGCTGCTAAAATTGAAGAACCATCATAACGCCCTGTAACTGTAAATAAATACTTATTATTTAAAGTATAATTCAATCTTCCAGTATAAGATTCCAATGTTTGTCTCACAAAATCACTTGTAACTTCAACGATATTTGTCCCAGCATCTAAGTTATAGAACGAGAAATCATCAGTTGTAAAATTTCTTACTTGATTATGATAAAATTCACTACGTTCCATAAATCTAGAAAAAACTGCAGTTGCATCTAGCGCATGAATTCCTTTTTCATACTTATAGTTCAAGATATTATCCCATGAATATGAAAAATAATTTGAATTATCGACAACAGCTCTTCTTAAAGCAGCTTGACCAACAACATCCTTAGAATACAATCCTCTGTATTCTCCATAACGTGAATATTTAATATTTGGTGAGAATTTAGTTGTAAGACTTAATCCTTCAAACGGTTTAATTTGTAATGCTATATCACCTAAATACTGTAGATATCTTGTTTCTTTAGTTTGATAATCTGACTCAAATAAAGGATTTGTAATTTGGGTTTCTTTAGCTGTTGGAAAGAATTTCAAAGAACCATCTTCATTATAAGGTCTACCAATTGGTTTTAATCTATAAGCACTTCTAAATGCCTCCCAGCTACCTGAATCATTAATAGCACTAGTAATGTAATTATTAAGACTAAAATTCAACCATTTAGTCAAATCACTTTTTATACTACCTCTAATATTATATCTATCAAAAGATTCTCCTTCAACTGTTCCTTCGTCTTTTGTGTAAGCCAAGCCAGCTGCATAAACCGTTTTCTCAGTTCCTCCACTTAAATTGAAAGTATGATTAGTTTGAAAACCTCTAACTAATAATAAATCAACCCAATCCGTATTAACACCATCTGCAATATTCTGTCTTTCTTCAGCATCTAAATAATCAGACAAAACAACATCATCTCTTCTGTAATTCAATTGATTGGCAGCAAATTTATTACCTACAACAACATCTTTAAGATATTCAACATACTCTGTAGCATTAAGCATTTCTGGCATATGATAAGCTTGCTTTACCCCTACATAATTTGAGTAATTCACTTTAAGCTCTCCGGTTTTACCACGTTTAGTTTCAATCAAAACTACCCCATTACTACCTCTGGAACCATAAATTGCAGTAGCCGAAGCATCTTTAAGAATGTCCATTCTACTAATATCTGCGGGATTCAAAAAGGAAATATCATCTAAGAAAATCCCATCCACGATAAATAATGGATTTTGCCCTGGTGTAAACCCTCCATTTGCATTTGCAGCTTGGGAAGAATTAATTGTACTAGCACCACGAATACGAATATTAAATCCACCACCACCAGGCTTATTATCAGTACGCTGAATAACAACACCCGCTGATTGACCTTGAAGTGCTGAAATCGCATCAACCTTATTTGCCTGTTCAATTTGTTTCGCACTAATAGTAGCTACAGAACCTGTTAAATCATTTTTCTTAACAGTACCGTAACCAATTACTACCACTTCGTCAAGTTGTGCACTATCTTCTTTCAAAGTAACATTTAGTGTAGCTCCTCCTTTATAAGGAACTTCTAAAGTTTTGTATCCTAAAAAAGAGAACACAATTACATCACCTGGTTTTGCACTAATTTTAAATTTCCCATCAAAATCTGTCGATACACCATCCTTTGTTCCTTTTACTAAAACATTAACTCCCGGAACTGAAAGTTTAGTTTGATCTGTTACCACACCAGATACCTGCGTTTTTTGCGCCCACGAATTAATTGAAAACGCTATCAGAAAAAATAACGCCAATAATTTGAATTTGGTTTTTTTCATTTTTAATTAGTATTAGTTAATAATATTATGGTAAAATTAACAGTTCAAAAGCTGTTCGAAATGGACAAATTCGTCAAAAACATATAAAATCCGACCAATTCAACCCTAAAAAAAGGGTGTTAAAAATGCATTTTACACTTTTTAAGCTGTATTTTTTTAAACTATCCTTAATAAACTCCTTAATTAACAGCGTTTCAGCATTATTAACTACCCTAACTCTATTAGCAAAGCTTTAAGTTAATTTTTCACTGCTTTTTTAACATTAAAAGTTAAAAACAAGGACATATTTTGCATTAAGCAGCAATAAAAAAAAGACTCCTAAACAAATCATGGACTTTATTTTAATTTTTTACCTCTCTATAACATTGTAAATTGCTTTTTAAAAACAAAAACTCCTGTATTAAAAAATTCAACCAACAAACAATCAATACATATTATTTAATTTACAAGATGGAAAATTAGTAGAATGAAAATTTTATCCATGTTTTTGAACCATATATCCATTTTAAAAAAAGCATAACTGCGTAATTTTGAATCATACTAATAATCACAGCGACAATGCTACCAAACAAATTATTATTTATTTAATTCATAAAATAAAACAAAGAACCAGATGAAAAATGCTAATGCTACCGACAAGTTCAATAATCCGATGCATCAAATTGACGATTGGGAAGAAAATTTAATCGAACGTTACCCTGACCCTGCTGTTGAGAAAAAAGAAAAAGAAGAATTCAGAAATTATGTTGACTCCGAAAGAGTAGAAACAGTAAGAGAATTTTACAGAATCAACCATACTTTTCAAACTTATGATTTTGTTTGTGAAAAGGAAAAAGAGTTTTTAAAATTTGACCGTAAAGAAATGTCACTATGGGAAGCTGTCGATTTCCTAAACACCTTAGTTGATGATAGTGATCCGGATATCGATTTAGATCAATTCCAACACTTACTTCAAACATCAGAGGCTATCCGTGCTGATGGTCACCCTGACTGGTTTGTACTTACCGGATTCCTTCATGATATTGGAAAAGTTTTATGTTTATTTGGAGAACCACAATGGGCTGTTGTAGGAGATACCTTCCCAGTAGGTTGTAAATTCTCGGATAAAATAGTTTATCCAGAGTTTTTTGAGGCCAATCCTGACAACACTAACGAAAAATACAACACAAAATATGGTGTATATTCACCAAATTGCGGATTAGATAAAGTAAAAATGAGCTGGGGTCATGACGAATATTTATACCAAATCATGAAAGATTATCTTCCTGAACCTGCTTTATATATGATTCGTTACCATTCTTTTTACTCACAACACAGAGAGAATGCTTATGCTCATTTAATGACAGAGCATGATATTGAAATGTTTGAATGGGTTAAAAAATTCAACCCTTACGATTTATACACTAAAGCTCCTGTTAAACCAGATTCTAAAGCTTTAAGACCTTATTACGAAGAATTAGTAGCCAAATATTTGCCTGCCAAATTAAAATTCTAATAAACACTATATAAACTAAATATCCATTTGAAATGTTGTACAGCTACTTAGGCTTTTTTGGTTTCACTCTGCTTGTAATACTGTACACAAGCTATAAACTCAGAAAAGATAATCTGGACACTTCAAATGGATATTTTTTTGCTGGCAAAAGTTTAACTGCTCCAGTTGTTGCTGGTTCTATGCTACTGACAAACATTTCGACAGAACATTTAATAGGAATGAATGGTAGCGCTTATAAAAATGGTATCATTGTGATTGCTTGGGAAATTACCTCTACCATCGCAATTGTCATTGCCGGGATTTATATCATTCCCCGGTTCATGAAAATGAAACTCACCACGATTCCTGAGTTTCTTGAAAAACGTTTTGATGCAAGCATACGTTCAGTTGTAGCAGTATTATTAATGAGTTCTTTTGTAGTTACCCTTTTACCAATTATCTTATATTCGGGTGCTATCAACATAGAAAATATATTTGATTTTTCAAGTGTATTTTCAATTTCTAAAAAGGAATCCTTAATTTATACGATACTGGCAATAGGAACATTAGGTTCTGCATACTATATTTTTGGAGGATTAAAAGCAATCGCTTTTTCAGACTCCCTAAACGGTATAGGAATGATATTAGGAGGTTTATTAATTCCCGTAATTGCTTTGTACCAAATTGGGGAAGGTAATATTTTTACAGGAGTAAGTAATATTTATCATTTTGCTCCAAAGAAGTTTGATATCATCGGTAGCGAAGACTCTATCCTACCTTTTTCAACACTCTTTACAGGCTTAATGATTAACCAAATCTATTTTTGGGGAATGAACCAAACAATAATCCAACGGGCATTAGGGGCTAAAAATTTAGAAGAAGCTCAAAAAGGCCTAATTATAACTGGAATTTTCAAATTATTGATGCCCCTTGTTATTGTGCTTCCTGGATTAATTGGCTTCTACTATTTTCAGGAAGACTATTACAATAAGCCCGACTTAATTTACCCTTTATTAGTCAAAAAAATACTCCCAAGTTACCTCTATGGCTTTTTTGCAGCAGTAATACTTGGCGCTGTTCTAAGTACATTTAACAGCATATTAAATTCGGCAAATACCATTTTTTGCATCGATATTTACAAAAAAACTTTCGACAAGAATGCAACCGATGAAAAACTGGCTCATATTGGTAAAATTGCTGCAGCAATACTTGCTGTTTTATCCATATCTGTTGCTCCTTTAATGGCATATGCTCCTTCAGGACTCTATTTCTTATTGCAGCAATTAAACGGAATCTTTTTCATTCCTATATCTTCTGTTTTAATCGCCGGATTATTTTTTAAACAAATCAATGCTGTAGGTGCTAAAGCAGGTCTATTTTTTGGACTAATTTTTTACATCTTAACCTCATTTATACTTAAGCTAAATATTCATTTTGTACATTTATGGGGAATCGAGTTTGTTTTAAACTTCCTAATCATGTTTTTGTTCTCAAAATATTACGCTAATGCAAAAACAGATGCTATTGTCACTGAAATAAAAACAACTGAAAATGAAAAACCTTGGTCAGGTATGAACTTGGCCGGAAGCATTTTAATATGCTTGACAATCTTAATTTACATCATACTATCTTAAATAAAAAACACAATGATAAAAAGCAGTATTGATAAAGCGACTGGATTTGAAAAACGATTTGAAAACATCAATACCGTAGTTTTCGAAAATTCAAAAACAGCTTCAATAGCCGTTGCACAAGAAATTGCAGCATTAATTCGACTAAAACAAGAACAAAACGAACAATGTGTTCTTGGTTTAGCTACAGGTTCATCACCAAAAGGTCTTTATGCTGAATTAGTTAGAATGCATAAAGAAGAAGGGCTTAGTTTTAAAAACGTAATCACTTTCAACCTTGACGAATATTACCCTATGGAACCTGATTCCATCAATAGTTATGTTCGTTTCATGAAAGAATTACTATTAGACCAAATTGACATTTTACCTGAAAATTACCATATCCCTGACGGTACTCTTTCTAAGGAGAAAATCCAAGAATATTGTGCACAATACGAAGAAAAAATAGAAGCCTTGGGCGGCATCGATTTACAAATACTTGGAATAGGTGGAAACGGACACATCGGATTTAACGAATCAGGTTCCCTGCAAAATTCTAAAACAAGACTAGTAGCACTAGATCATATTACAAGGGTTGCAGCCAGTAAAGATTTCTCAGGCTTAAACAACACACCTCGAACTGCCATTACTTTAGGTGTTAAAAAAATTATGGAAGCCAAAAGAGTTATTTTATTAGCTTGGGGAGAAGGAAAATCAAACATTGTAAAAGCTTCTGCTGAAGGCACAGTTACTAATCTTGTACCCGCATCTTTCTTACAGGAACATAATGATGCTGTTTTTGTATTGGATAAGGAAGCCGCTTCAAAACTTACCCGTATCAACAAACCTTGGCTAGTTGAAAAAATTGTCTGGACTGATAAACTAACTCGAAGAGCCGTTTTAGGAATGGCATTAGAATTAAAAAAACCAATTTTAAGACTTACTGATGCGGATTATATTGAAAACGGAATGAGCGATTTATTAGCTGATTTAGGTCCTGCTTACAACATTAACATTGAAATTTTCAACAAATTACAACATACAATCACCGGTTGGCCGGGAGGAAAACCTAATGCAGATGACAATAACCGACCAGAACGTGCAGAACCTATCAAGAAAAGAGTGTTGATTTTTAGTCCGCATCCGGATGATGACATCATCAGTATGGGGGGAACATTTATGCGCTTACAGGAACAGGGACACGAGGTTCATGTTGCCTATCAAACCTCAGGGAATATAGCTGTTGCCGATAGTGAGGCGGAACGTTTTGCTCATTTTGTATGCGATTACAATGAAAAATTTGGAATAAATAGTCCTGAAGCTGATTTGATTTACCAAAAAGCGCATAATTTTTTAATTCATAAAAAAAACAGTCAAATTGATATTCCTGAAGTAAGACATCTTAAAGGTTTAATTCGAAAAGGAGAAGCGCGAGCTACAGCTCATTTTGTTGGTCTTTCTGACGAACAAATACATTTTATGAACCTGCCTTTTTATGAAACCGGAACGATTGAAAAGAAACCATTAGGAAGTGCTGACATCCAACTTACGATGGATCTTATCGAAAAAATAAAACCTCACCAGATTTTTGCTGCAGGTGATCTAGCCGATCCTCATGGAACACATAAAGTTTGTTTAGATGCAATTTTCGAAGCCGTAAAAAATCTTAAAGAAAAGGATTTCATGAAAGATTGCTGGCTATGGCTGTATCGTGGAGCATGGCAGGAATGGGGAATTGACGAAATCGAAATGGCTGTTCCAATGAGTCCGGATCAGGTTTTAGCTAAAAGACATGGAATATTTAAGCACCAATCTCAAAAAGACGGTGTAGTATTTCAAGGAACTGACGCCAGAGAATTTTGGCAAAGAGCCGAAGACCGTAACAAAGAAACAGCTGAATTATACGACCAATTAGGTTTGTCTAATTACGCTGCTATGGAAGCCTTTGTTAGGTGGAAATTTTAATACCAAACCCTAATACTTTTTTAAATGAAGCTGTGGAAATTAACTCTAATTTTCCACAGCTTTTAAATTAAAACTAAATTCTAAACTAGAAATGAACTTATTTAATATTAAAAATAAAGTAGCCGTAATTACAGGCGGAACTGGGGTTTTAGGCAGTTCAATTGCAGAACATTTAGCTGAATCCGGTGCAAAAATTGTAATTATTGGCAGAAACCAAGAAACGATAAACGAATCGGTAAATAATCTAAAAAACAAGGGGCATGAGGCTATTGGAATCGCAGCCAATATACTTGACAAAGAATCATTAACAGAAGCAAAAGAAAAAATCCTTACTCAATATAAACGAATTGACATTTTATTAAATGCTGCTGGCGGTAATATGCCTGGCGCTACTATAAGTCCGGATCAAACTATCTTTGATTTATCCATGGATGCTTTTCAAACCGTTACTGATTTAAACCTAAACGGAACGGTACTTCCATCGATTGTTTTTGGTGAACAAATGGCGCTTCAAAAAGAAGGTATCATTATCAATTTCTCATCGATGACGGTAGAAAGAGCTGTAACCCGAGTTGTGGGCTACTCAGCGTCTAAAGCAGCCATGGAAAATTTCACTCGTTGGATGGCAGTAGAAATGGCAACAAAATTTAGCAGTAAAATTAGAGTAAATGCCATTGCTCCAGGTTTTTTTATTGGTAATCAAAATCGAAAATTATTAACTAACGAAGACGGAACCTATACCGAAAGAGGCCACAAAATCATCAGCAACACACCAATGCAACGATTTGGCGAGGCAGATGAATTAGCAGGAGCTATTCATTTTTTATGCAGTGATGCATCAAAATTCGTTACCGGAATTGTACTACCCATTGATGGTGGATTTAGTGCTTTTAGTGGTGTATAAAAACAAAAAACCTGTGAATAAAATTCACAGGTTTACAAACACTAAACTTATTATAAAACTAACTTAATATAAAAAAACAATTTTCTAACCAAAAAAATTATTCCTCTGAAACGATCGGTCTTTTATCAACTTCTACGGCAACATTCATTAAATAAGCCACACCACTTTCATTAATCATTGTCATATTAAGCGTATCTAACATTGCTAATTTTCTAGTAACTAAACCATTGAACTTATTATATGAAATGTTCATTTCTTTCAAATTGTTCAATTTTTCAATTGCTAAAGGAACTTGTCCTTGTAAATTATTCTCAAACAAACTAAGATTTGTCAATTCGGTCAAATTAGCTACATCATGACTCAAAGAACCACTTAATTTGTTACTGTTTAACAAAGCAGTTTTTAATGTTTTAATTTGATAAAATGAAGCTGGAATTTCACCTTCAATTTCATTATTAAAAATAGCCAAAGTTTCTAATTTTTGTAAATTCCCTAAATTTGATGGTAATTGACCATTAAATCTATTCATATACAATTCAAGCGTTTTTAAATTACTCAAATTACATACTGAGGCAGGAATTGCTCCAGATAAACTATTGAAAGATAAATCTAAAACTGTCAAAGCTGACAAATTCCCTAAACTTACCGGAATACCACCTGATAGATGATTTTTATGCAAATTTAAAACTTCTAAACTTTTCAAGTCTCCTAGCTCTGCTGGTATTTGACCATCCAAATTATTATCCTGTAAATCTAAAGCCACTACTTTATCATTCACAACTTTTACTCCTGTCCAAGTCGCTACCGGTTTTGAAAGATCCCATTGAGCTTTCCATTGGGCACCATTGGTAGCTTGATATAATTTTACAAGGATTTCTTTGTCAGCAAGTGTCACATTTGCAATCATTGAAAATGAAGACAAAAGAATTAGTAATGAAGTAATGATATTTTTCATAATTCCTTTTTTTTATTTAACAAGATTAAAAGTAATACAAAAGTCGATTAAAAACACAAAAAAATCGATGAAATACACTTTTTATTGTGTTTTTGTAATTTTTTCTTACACAATATATGTTTTGTGAATTGTTAAAATATATTTTTATATTTGGTGAACCAACCTGTAAACCAAATTATTATGGAAATTAATTTTTTAGCATTAATCGTAGCAGCTTTATCAACTTTAGTTATTGGATTTATCTGGTATAATCCAAAAGTTTTTGGAACTGTATGGATGAAAGAATCTGGATTAACCGAAGAAAAAATGAAAGGAGCTAATATGCCTGTAATTTTTATTATGGCCATTTTCTTTGCTTTCCTCATCGCAATGTTTTTACAATTTGTTACTATTCATCAATGGGGAGCTTTTAGCATGATTGGCGGTGGAGGTGCTGCGGATATTAAACCATCTTATGCTGCTTTTATGGCAGATTATGGCACAACATTTAGAACCTTCAAACATGGTGCATTTCATGGCTTTCTAGCGGGGCTTTTCTTTGCTTTTCCTATGATTGCTAATAATGCTTTATTTGAAAGAAAAAGTTGGAAATATACTTTTATAAATACTGGCTATTGGGCAGTATGTTTTACGATTATGGGCGGTATTATCTGTGCCTGGCAATAAAATAAAAAACCTCCTCTTTACACAACATTAAAGAGGAGGTTTCTTTACAACAATTTATCAATTGCTTGGGCTAAATCAAAATCTTTGTTGGTTACTCCATTAGCATCATGCGTGGACAATCTCACAGAAACTTTATTATAAATATTATGCAATTCCGGATGATGATTTCGCGTTTCAGCTAATAAACCTACCTGAACCATGAAAGCCAAAGCCTGATTGAAATTCTTGAATTCAAATTTTTTCTCTAAACCATCATTGAGAAAAATCCAATTTTCTAATTCTGACAAAAGAGATTCTGCTGTTATTTCATCATAAGTATTCATAATCTTTCTTTTTATATAAAATTAGTTATTTTGAAGCTTTTAACATTCAAATTAACTTAAAATAGTACCTTCGTCTTCGAAAAATCATACCCAACTTGAATCCATTATTTTCATTTAAAATTTACAACACTGTTCAGGATATTCCGGCCGATTGGGATATTTTGGCCCAAAAAAACATTTTCCTCTCCAGAGATTATTTAAGAATTTTAGAAACAGCTGCTCCGCAAAATATGAGTTGCTGTTTTATTGCTTTATTCCATAAACAGGAAATTATTGGAATTTGTATTTCGCAATTTTTAAATTTAAGTCAAATTCCTTCTTTTGGAGAACGTGATCATTGCCTGAGAACCAAAATAAGGAATTTTGTATTTAAAAAATTTGGTTCCAAAGTTCTAATCATTGGAAACAACATGTTTACTGGACAAAACGGAATTGCGTTAAGCAAAAAACACCCCAAAACTTCGCTCGTCAAGCTTTTAAAACAAGTTTCTAATGCTTTGGAAAACCTATATCAAAAACAAGGCAATAAACCACACCTCACTATTTTTAAAGATTTTTCAGAAATACAAATTAAAAATTTTGACGTTCCAGAATTCGATTCTTTCTATAGGTTTTCTACACAACCTAATATGATTTTTAACATCAAGAATTCTTGGGAAACTTTTGATAATTATCTGGCTGATCTCAACAAAAAATACCGCGATCAATACAAAAGAGCCCGAAAAAAATCGGATTCCTTACATAAGCAAAAAATGAGTCTTTCTGAAATTCAAAATCATGAAAAAGAAATTCATAGCCTGTACATGAATGTGGCAGAAAAAGCACCTTTCAACACCTTTTATTTAGGAGAAAATCATTTTGAAATTTTTAAGAAAAACCTAAAAGACCATTTCTTATTTTATGGTTATTTCGAAGAAAATAAATTAATAGGTTTCAACACCTTGATTAAAAACGGTAACGATATTGACACCTACTTTCTGGGTTACAGCGAAGACTGCCAAAAAGAGAAAATGCTATATCTTAACATGTTATATGACATGATTGGCTATTCGATTAATAAGAAATACAAACGAATTATTTTTGCAAGAACAGCTTTGGAAATCAAAAGTTCAGTGGGAGCTCAGGCTGTAGAAATGTATGGCCTAATCAAGCACAACAATGCTTTTTTAAATTTATTCGTGGCTAAAACATTTCACTATTTTGAACCTAAACTGGAATGGCAAGCTCGCAATCCTTTTAAAGAAGTTAATTGATTTTTGGTAAAGCTATCTTTAATTTTCTTGGGATGATATTGATATTCAAATCCTTTACTGGGCCACAATATTCCCCATCAATCTGAAAACTAACAGGCTTATTAACATGAATAGCAGCACTATTCGTAGAAATAACAATTACATCTTTAGAAGTAACTGAAATTTTACGCAGAACAAATTCCATAAAAACACCGAATGTAATGCGCTTTAAAATCACCAATTCAAATTTCCCATCGCTCATAATTCCAATAGGATTAATCACAACTCCTGTTCCATATTTCTGAGAATTGGCTATCACAATCATTCTAGCATTACTTTCTATTGTTTGATTATTGATATTAATTTTAACATGAAAAGGTTTTACAGAATAAATTAAGGTTTTGAAAAGCTGTAATGCATAACCTAATTTTCCGCGAATGGCGCTCTTATGATAATTCTTAATTAACTTAGCGTTTAAACCTATATCACTCAAATGCAAACACATTTTTCCATTAATATCGATACAATCAACAATTACAAAATGATTTTGAAATGCAATAGCAATATTTTCTTCTTCGGATTTAATTAAGCCCAAATCGGTAGCTAAACCATTAGCTGAGCCCACAGGCAATATTCCAAAAATCACATCTTCATGTTCCAATGCCTCGGCAACTAATTTTATCGTTCCGTCACCACCTGCAATCAACACTCTCTCAGGATGGTATTGATGATAAAAATCTCTTATATTTTCCAAATCATTATCTCCCGAAGTTGCAATACTATATAAATTCAATTGTAAATTTTGCGCATATTGAGTTAGTTGCTCAATTAAAGCAACCTTGTTAACCCCTCCAGAAATGGGATTCACCACCAGCATCACATTATTTTTATTCATTTTTACTTCCTATTTACTCTAAAATTAATTAAATTTAAAATACGCTACAAAAGAAAAATCTACCCATGAAACCTATTATAAAACTATACCGTGGCTATGCCAATGAACAGGAATTGATTGTAATGGGACATGTATTTTTGCCTACCAAAAAAGCAGAATACGATTTTCAGGACAAAAATTTTAAAAACGCCAGTTCCATCATTGGAATGTACCGTATGAAAACTTGGGGAAATGCCGATATTTACCTGAAACACCACCAAAATACTATTCACACACGAACTTTAAAAGATGGCTATTTTAAATTTTGCATCCCTTTACATCAAAAAGATTACGGCTGGGTGGAATATGAAGTAAGCTTGACATACAACAACCAGACAATCTCAGCCAAAGAAAGTTATCTTCGTCCTAGAATTGACCATTTAGGCATCATTTCGGACATTGACGACACTTTCTTGGTTTCCTATACCCTGAATCCGCTACGAAAGCTCTACAACCTTTTATTTCATAACGTCAATCGACGCAAAATATTTGAGGACGTAACTGTACATTATCAGGCACTGAGCCAATCCGGTCGTGAAGACCACAAGGAGCTGAATACTTTTTTTTATGTTTCCAGCAGCGAATGGAATTTATACCGGTTTATTGTAAAATTCACCGAAATTCACCAATTGCCCAAAGCGGTTTTATTGCTAAAAGATATTAAAACCAGTTTGTCCCAGTTTTTCTGGACTGGCAGAGGCGGACACAATCATAAGTTTGAAAAAATTAAACACATTTTGGAATTTTACCCTAACTTAAAATATGTGCTTATTGGTGATGATTCACAGGAAGATCCTTTTTTATACGAAGCCATTGCTAAAATTTTCCCCTTGACCATTCAGGCCATTTATATCCGACAAACTGCTAAAGAGAAAAAAACGAAAGTTATTAAAACCCTTCAAAATTTAGAAAGCCTTTCGGTAGAAGTGTGCTATTTTAAGAAAAGTAAGGAGGCTATTACGCACTCAAAAAAAATAGGCTTAATTACTTAAGCCTATTTTTCTATATTACAAATTATCTATTTCTTCCTGAACCAATTCCCAGTCGATTAGTAATTGGTCTAAATCTTCTTTCTTTTTATTATAAGCTTTAAAGAAAGCGGCATCTTCGATGTGTTTATCATAATTGGAAGCCAGCATTTTATCGTCGTGCTGAATGTCTTTTTCCAATTGACTGATTTGGCTTTCAATTTTACTCAAACGGTTTTGTAACGTCTTGCCTTTCTTTTGATCTTCGTAGGAGACTTTTTTATTTTCTTTAGGAGCGGCAGTTTTTACCACTTCTTTTTTCTCTACTTCACGCATATTTTCCATATTGCGTTGCTCCAGGAAAAAGTTGATATCTCCTAAATATTCCTTTATTTTTTGATCTTTGAATTCATATACGATATTTGACATTCCCTGAAGGAAATCCCTATCGTGAGAAACCAACAATAAAGTTCCGCCAAATTTTTGCAAAGCAGCTTTCAACACATTTTTAGACTTAATATCTAAGTGGTTGGTAGGCTCATCCATCAGCAACACATTAATAGGCTGCAACAATAATTTACATAACGCCAAACGGTTTCTCTCCCCTCCCGAAAGTACTTTTACCTTTTTCTCTACATCATCGCCACGAAACAGAAACGAACCTAACATATCGCGTACTTTAGAACGATTACTATCTAATGCAGCATCTTCCATCGTTTGCAACAAAGTAATTTCACCATCTAAGTATTCTGCCTGATTTTGCGCAAAATAACCTAATTGTACATTATGTCCTAATTTGATCGTTCCGTCATAATCAAATTCGTTCACTAAAGCTTTGATAAAAGTAGATTTCCCCTGACCGTTCTGTCCCACAAAAGCAATCTTACTACCGCGTTCAACTAGCAAAGAAATATCTTTTAAAATGGTTTTATCACCATAAGCTTTGGTTACATTTTCGGCTTCAATAACCACTTTTCCAGGTTCTTTGGATACCGGAAACGAAATATTCATTACCGAATTATCATCTTCGTCCACTTCAATTCGCTCTACCTTATCCAACTTTTTGATTAAGGATTGTGCCATCGAAGATTTAGTAGCACTATATCGGAATCTGTCAATTAGTTTTTGAGTTTCTTCTATTTTCTTAGCCTGATTTTTTTGAGTTGCCAATTGTTTTTCACGAAGCTCCTCACGTAATTCTAAGTATTGCGAATAAGGTTTGTTGAAATCGTAAGCTTTTCCTAAGGATATTTCAATGGTTCTGTTCGTTACATTATCCAAAAACATTTTATCGTGTGACACAATCACAACTACTCCCGGATAATTACGCAAAAAGTTTTCTAACCAAATGATACTTTCAATATCCAGGTGGTTTGTAGGTTCATCCAGTAGTAACACATCATTATTTTGCAATAATAATTTGGCCAACTCAATACGCATACGCCAACCTCCCGAAAAAGTTTCGGTTTGATTATTGAAAACTTCTCTTTTGAAACCTAATCCTAACAGAATTTTTTCGGTATCTCCTACATAATTGTAACCACCTAATAATTCGAAACGATGGGTATAATCGGATAGATCTTCAATGATTTTGGTGTATTCTTCACTTTCATAATCGGTTCGGGTAACCAATTGATGATTGATTTCTTCCAGCTTTTTTTCTACAATTTTAATTTCGGTAAAAGCTTCGTAGGCTTCTTCAAGAACGGTTCTTCCTCTTTCAAAATCAATATCCTGACGCAGGAATCCCATCCTTATATCTTTCTCCTGAGAAATCACTCCCGAATCAGGCTTAAAATCTCCGGCAAGCATTTTAAGCATGGTAGACTTTCCAGCGCCATTTTTTCCAACTAATCCAACTCTGTCTCCCGCTCCCAAGCGAAAAGTAACTTCTTCAAACAAATAAGTACCCCCAAATGAAACCGATAAATTGTGTATATTAAGCATATTTTGTGACTATTATTACAGTGGTAATTTCCTTAAAAATGTACCTTTGATAAAAATTTTTGCAAATGTTAAAAAAAGGATCCAAACTAAATAGCATTTTAACAGGAAGTTGTCCTAAATGCCAAAAGGAAAGCATGTATATAGACAAAAATCCATACAATTTGGCTAAAGTTTTAAAAATGAATGAAAAATGTTCGCATTGCGGACTAACTTATCAAATTGAGCCCTCTTTCTTTTACGGAGCTATGTATGTAAGTTACGGACTCAATGTTGCAATTGGCATCGCAACATTTATTATTTCTAATGTGTTTTGCGGAGCATCGATGAAAAATTCATTTATTGCAATTGTAGCCACACTTATAATTTTAGGCCCATTGGTATTAAGATGGTCCAGAAACATTTATATCAATATGTTTGTGCATTACGATCCTAATTTCAAAGCGTAAAATTATTTTTTACGCTTTTCAAAACGCCTGATGTCGATTTCTTTGTTTAAAGTAATACCTTGTTCTATATTTTCAAATAAAGCTTTGGCCATTGCCGGCCCCAACATCACTCCTCTGGTTCCTAAACCATTTAAAATATGGATAGAATCAATAGTTGGATGTGTACCTACAATTGGTCGACGGTCTCTGACTGTGGGACGTACTCCTGCAAAATGCGACACAATTTCAAATTCGCAGTTAATGATTTCTTTGATTCGATCCACTAATTCCTGTTTTCCTTCTTCGGTGGGTAAATCGGTTTTATCTTTCCAATTATAGGTTGCACCTACTTTATACAAATCATTTCCTATGGGAAGAATAAAAACACTTGTATTTACAATAACATCTAAATCCAAATCCAGAGCTTTGATAACAAAAAGCTCACCCTTAGTTCCATCCAAAGGCAAATGCTTAAAAAATGGATTTGAGTGCATACCAAAACCTTCTGCAAAAATGATATGCTTGGCTTCAATATTTTTATATCTGATACCCTTTTCTATAATCTCCAAATCTTCATAATCGAAAGTTTCCTGCAACAATAAATCTTGATCCAAAAGATATTCTCTATACTGGTCTAATAAAGACGCTGTGTCCACATAGCCAGTATGCAACACTTCACCATAATTGAACGGTGAATCAATTCCTGAGTACTTTTTTGTAATTATTGAAGTAGATAAAAAGGGAGCTAAAGAAGGCTTATCAGATGCAGCGAACCAATTATTTTGTTCTTCGATGGAAAAAAATTTGCGAAGAATGGGCATTTTAAAATCAACTTTCTCTGCTAATTTTTGCTCCAAATGAGTATAAAATTTATTCATCAATTCCAATTGTTCCTGTGCCTGCCAAACTTCGCTAAATCGCTTCAAAATAACCGGATTATATAAGCCTCCGGCAATTTTGGAGGAATTTTGCGAATCATCATTTACCACCAAAATACTTTTATTATTTGCTAAGGCAATTTCGGCAAATGAAATTCCGGCTAATCCACAACCAACAATTAAATAATCTATCATACTATTAAAATAAAGTGCAAAAGTACGGAAAAGCCATCCAGACTTTGAGGAAATTTACCGCAAATACACAAATTAAATCTTTAGGATTAATCCAACTTTATCAATAGATATAATCCAAATACGATAGGATAAGCAAAAGATTATATCAAAATTTATAAATTTTCGGTTTAAAAACTCTAAAGATATTTAGTAAAAAAAAACTCCTACCAATAGGTAAGAGTTTTTTTGTTTATTGTTTGTATCACAATTAGTAATTCCACATATCAGATTCAAAATCACGTATTTTTTCCTTAACACGTTCGGCTTCTAACAGTTGATTTTGTGCATTGTCTTTCATATATTCTTTAATCTCACGATCACCATAAACATTCTCTTCCTTATAAATGACACTATTAAAATGTCTAGAATTGAGAAGTTGGTCAAAAGAAATCGGCATTGCTGAATTTTTATTATTGAAAGACTTAGCTTCATGAAGGACTTCTCTCGCATCCGGAAAGAAAATCCAAAACAACTCAATATAATCTTTCTCATCACTGTTCATCGTGTACACATCTGGCGTAACAGGACAAATAGCTAGTAAACGATATTTTAATTCACTCTGACGTTTGTCAAAATACCAAAAACCTTTAATCTTATATTGAGTAACATCTTGAGCCGTTAAATCAGATCTCATAATGTATTCTTCAGACACCTTTTGTCCGGCATTGATTTGCTCTCTACCCGCATCAGTAGTATCAATTCTACTTAAAGAAGCCTGAATATCTTTGTAAGTTTTTTTAGTATTAAAATAACTATCAGCATACACTTCGGTGATTCTTTCCTCTTTTATTGCTCTAGTCAAAACATCGTACAAAGAACGTCTGTCTGAACCAATATTAGCAGTGTCAATTGGGAAATAAAGTGGAAAATTAATTCTTTCACTTAAATCAATAATCTCCCAAACCATTTTACCCATCAATACATCTCTATCATGTACATAACCATAAGCTAAAGGCTTATCGTTGTCTGAAATCTGCTGAGCTTTTGTTTTCAAACCAATTTCTTCCGGAATTCTAGCATTCAGCAAATTTGACTGAGCATAAGAAGCCACTCCTCCAACTAAGGCGATTGCCATTATCAAAAAATTTCTCATATTCATCTTAGTAACATTAATATGTGATGTATACCTTGTGGGTAAAAAATTGTATTATTGAATTTCAAAAATAACCGGAGCCGTTCTTGGTAATAAATAACTACCTGCACCAACTAATTTTGTTTTAATTTCAGAAATAGTAACCTGATCTCCTCTTCCCGCTTTAGAAAGAACCGATTTACATTGTGCATTTAATTTGTTTCCTTGTACAACCACTGTAGGCTGACCAGTTACTTTTAAATTAAATCCAACAACATCTAAATTAACATCAAAATCAAAGTCTACTAATTTAGCACCAACAGTAGCAATCTCCAAATTAGATTTAGGTCCTTTAACTACACCCATTTCTCCTCTAATTGTACCTGTAGGTCCAGGAATACCTTTGATTCTGAATACTTTTTTATCAGAAACTGTTTGTCCGTTTGGTAATTTACCAGAAACGTTAATCACAACCTCATTTCCACCTTGTGGACTCATATTGTATTTTCCATTTCCAACTTTAACTAAACCTGGCGCTGATGCATTCACATCTTTATCAGATATTCCTGCAAATGAAACAGAGATTGGGTTTGTAACCCCTCTATACACCACATTCATTTTATCAGCAGAAATAGTAGCAGAATTTGGTTTAGGAACTACAACGTATCTACCGGAGAATTTTAATGGAATCGTTTTTCCGTCTTCAGTAAATGTAAATTGACCACCGATAGTTTGTTCTCCAACACCTCCAGCTGTTAATGAAATCATAGCTTGACCATTAACAATTTTACCAGGACCTGAAAAAGAAGTAGGTTTTGTATTTTCGTCTAAACGACCTAAAACTACTTTTCCTTTAACCGCTTCTCCTTGAAAATAAGCATTTTTTTCTAAAACAACAATGGCTTCGTAATTACTGAATGAAGCAGCTTCAACTGCCGCTTTACCTAAAGCAATACTATAAACATCTGATTCTACTTTGTTAATATCATTTTGCCAAGAAGAAAGTTTTGCTACAGTAGCGATAGCTGGAAACCCTTTAAAATGATATGCTAAGTATTTATCTTTTAAACCTTCTTTGTTTTTTACATCTGATAAATCAAACTTTTCTTCTACCTCTTTAATAATACCACTGTATTTTTTTTCAGTACCTAAAGTTGCTTTAATATCAGCTTTATATTTTTCAATAGTTGCTACTATTTCTTTTCCTTTGTTAGAGTAACCTTCTCCTGTAAACCAATCATCAACATTATCACCTTTATCCATATCTTCATATGGTAGTTTTCCTGTTTCTGGATTCGTTTCAAAACCTTTAGTAGCTTGCTCCTTTAAAGAGTTGATATAGTTATAAAAGTTATCTGTAATTGTTTTAACCTTGTGAGCCGTTTGAGATGCAATAGCAAATTCTCCTTTTGCCTCTGCTGCTTTACTATCTAAAGCAAGAAGCATTTGATCATTTGTTTGTTTAGAACTTGCATTTGAACTTTCAAATTTTTCGTTCATTAATCCAAAACCTGATATCACTTCTTTTGAAACATTCATTGCCAACATAGCGATGAAAACCAAATACATCAGGTTAATCATCTTCTGTCTAGGGGTTAGTTTTCCTCCTGCCATATTTTCTAATAATTAGTTGTGGGGTAATTTTTTAAAATAGTCTTATAACTTAATTATTATCCTTTATTGCTCATTGCAGAAAGCATACCTCCGTAAACTTGATTCAAAGATGAAATATTTGCTGTCATTGATTGCATTTGCTCTTTTAATTGAGAAGCATTTTCTGCAATTTCTTTGTTAGCTTCAGCATTTCTTGAAGCGCTTTCTAATTGTACTTTATACAAACTGTTTAAAGCTTCCATTTGAGCAGCAGCCATAGACAATTCATCACTATACTTTTTTGTCGCAGCAATTCCGTCAGCAGCAGGTGCAATTCCTTTAGCAGCCGATTCGAAATTTTTAATACTATTTCCTAAGCTAGCCATTAATTCACCATCAATTTTAGCTTCTTTAAGCATATTATCTAATTTTTGAGATAACAGACCTTGAGCTTCCGATGCAGATTCTGCTTTAGGTTTTCTGTTAGTATTTGGAGTTCCATTAGCTAATTCAGGATAAACCAATGTCCAGTCTAATTCATGTTCTACAGGTTCAAATGCAGAAAGCGCGAAAATAAATGCCTCAGTCAATAATCCAATAGAAAGCATTAATGTTCCAGTTAATGGACCAATTTCGAAGTGAGTAATTTTAAAAAGAGCTCCAACAATTACTACTGCTGCTCCCATTCCGTATGCAAAATTCATTGCTTTTTTTCCTAGTAATGCCATAATTTTAAGTTTTTAGTGTTTGTGTAGGTTATAATTAATTAAATTAAGGGTCTTTGATTATCTACCTTTTCTATTAGTAGTTCCATTACCAGTTGTTTGAACCCCCATGTAATCCTGAACTGTTCTAAATCCGATAAAACTTCTTGCTGAATCAGCATATTCAAAATCTCTAGTACTTACCTGCAAGAAGTAAGATACATCCTTCCATGATCCACCGCGAACTACTTTTCTTTTATTAGATACATCTAAAACATTTGGGTTCATTGTAGAAACATATTCATAGGCATTTGGGTCATAGGAAGAGTCTGTCCATTCAGAAACGTTTCCTGCCATGTTGTATAAGTTATAACCATTTGGCTCATATGATTTAGCCTCAACAGTATATAACGCCTGATCTGCTGCATAATCACCTCTATTAGGCTTGAAGTTCGCCAAGAAACAACCTCTATCATTTTTAGTATATGGCCCTCCCCAAGGATAAGTAGCTGATTCCAGACCACCGCGTGCCGCATACTCCCACTCAGCTTCGGTAGGTAATCTGAAAGAATTAATTAAATCACGACCTGACTTTTTAGATTTGATATAACTGTTTTTATTCAAAGTTCTCCAAGCACAGAATGCTTTTGCCTGAGTCCATTTTACACCTACAACTGGATAATCTCCGTAGGCTTTATGCCAAAAATAATCGTTGTGCATTGGCTCATTATACGAATAAGCGAAATCTTTAATCCAAACTGTAGTATCAGGATACACTTTTACTTCTTCGTTTCGGATAAAATCTTTTCTTTTTCCAACTTTAGCTTTTGCAGCAGCTTGAATATCCATCCATGAATAACGGAACTTTAGTTTCTCTACATCAATTGTACGCAAACCATTGTAAGCCTCCTCTAGCGGAATATACATAGAATCCATTACCTCTACATAATATTCATCTGGATACTGTTGCGGATCTTTAATTAACTTTACTTTTTTATTTAACTTTCTACCTGCATAAATATCATCTGAAGTACCAACACTGTAATAATTATCATACATATACTTATCATAGGCAGTCATTTTTTCAGGATCTGCATCGTTAAAAGCAAAATCTCCTATGCTACCACCTTTTTTACCTTTACCGTTAGAATCTCCTGCCTTAACACCTTGCTCATCTGCAAGAATTGCTAACTTCATTCTAATAGTTGAGTCTTTAACCCATTCCACAAATTGACGGTATTCACTATTAGTAATTTCAGTTTCATCCATATAAAAAGAACGAACTGTTACCGTTTTTGTTTGAGCATCCTGTACCCCAGCAACATCCTCATCAGATTTACCCATTATATAAGCACCACCAGGAACCAAGGCCATACCATAAGGCTTTTCCGGATGCCATTTTGCTCCTTTAACACCAACCAATTCACCTTTATCACTAGATTTACCACAGCTTACTAAAAGTGACAAAATTGCCATAAACGAAATGAACTTCTTCATACAAATTCGGGTTATTTATTCTTTATTTTTTTCGTTTGTAAACCTATTTATTATTTATTAATAAAACAATATTTTTTTCTTATAATTAAATACGTAATCAAAAGTAGCGTTAAATAAATTATAAAAA
Organism: Flavobacterium flavipallidum; assembly: GCF_038289905.1. Classification (NCBI taxonomy): domain Bacteria; kingdom Pseudomonadati; phylum Bacteroidota; class Flavobacteriia; order Flavobacteriales; family Flavobacteriaceae; genus Flavobacterium; species Flavobacterium flavipallidum. The sequence goes on from NZ_JBBYHU010000002.1 coordinate 202,718, forward strand.
AAATATTTTATCGACAAAATACCAAAAAATGCGATTAAAAACGCTTTTTTATTTATTATATAAGTTTTAAACTACAAAAAAATCATATGATAATTTAACAATATACTTAGTTTATTTTATAAAAAAATTAAATCACATTCTTCCTTTGTGCTTTCCACCATCTTTCAGGCAACTCCTGATTACAAGCTCCTAAATACTCTTCATAAGAACACGGTAATAACGTATTTCTTTTCAATTTATTATTACCATTAGTAATAAAAGGAATTTCGATCCACCATCTATCCGTTTTATCACTTTTAAAGAAAACCAAAGTTTCATCATCAATAGGTACACTGTACTTAATATAGTTATCTCTACTACCAAATGGATATTCATTAGAACGATAATGATAACCTTCGATAAAATACCAAATTATTTGAGAAATCAAAATAGCTTCTTTAGTGGAATTACAATGATTAAACAATCCAAACATAGAAACTTTATCACTGATACCTGCATATCTAGCCAACGCACAAATCTCTTTACCATTAAGACCATTTGGTTCAAAAGAATTAAAATTACCTGAATCCGAAGACTTTACTGAAGTTAAATCCAAACTCACAATATCGGCATCTCTAAATACTGGCTCAGCTATCGCTATATTATTTGAAACTTCACCTAAACGATATGCATCAAAAAATAATTTCTCAATCAAATCGATTTCTTCTTGAGAATTATAATAGGTTTGATAACCAATATTGCAAAAATTAAAAAGATTATTTGGTTCATCAATGATTATACTACTCAAATAGGAACTAGAAGACATCTCTTCCTCTTCTTTTCCAAAATCAAATCTGCTATCAATAGCAACCAAGTTTACCATTTGTTCCAACTCATCATAAGCACGGTACAAACTATAAGTCAAGTCCTGTGAACCACCAATAACTATGGGAATTACTTTTTGTTTGATTAAATCAGATGCTACTTTACGTAAAGCAAAATAAGTATCTTCTTTAGAATTTCCTGGTAAAATATCACCTAAATCTGCAATTGTAGCATCCCAGTTTCCGGGAAACATATTATACAATTCTTTTCTTACACCCGATAAATCTCCTATGTTTTCGGTTTCTAAAACACTACCTCGATTTTCTAAAACTCCTATTAAAGCAATTTTTACCCTATTTAAATCCGGAAATTCATCCTTAGTATGAAAAACCACTTTACTCCCAAGCTGCTGACTACTTAACGATCGGATAACCGCTAACAATTCATCATTTATAGGTTCCAGAAAATCAAATCCTATCATATTCAGTTATGCTTACTATATTCTCCCTTAGAATCAAAGGAAAAATATTATTTCTTTTTAGTTGTCGTTTTTTTGGCTGCAGTTTTCTTTGCTGGCGCTTTTTTAGCTGGCGTTTTTTGAGCAATCATTTCCTGAACTTCAGCCAATGTTAATTTAGAAGCATCAACATCTTTACTCAATTCAATTTTGATTTTTCCTTTCAAGATTACCGATCGTCCCCATCTTGCTTTCTCCACAACAATGCCTTCTTCTTCCCAGTTATGAATAACTTTGTCAATATTTTTCTGCAACTTATCTTCAATTAAAGTCTCAATATCAGCTTGAGATAAATTGTCAAAATCATATTTTTTACTCACATTAATAAAAATACCGTCCCATTTGATAAATGGACCAAAACGTCCGGTTCCTTTTTGAACAGGTTCTCCTTTATAACTTGCAATTGGAGCATCGGCTTTTAATTTTTCATCGATTAATTCCTGCGCTCTTTCTTTAGTAACAGCTAGTGGATCTTCCCCTTTTGGCAATGAAATAAAAACACTTCCGTGACGCACATATGGACCAAAACGACCATTATTTACTTCAACTTCCTCATTTTTATAAGTCCCTAAAGCTTTTGGTAACAAAAACAAATTCAAAGCATCTTCCAAGGTGATATTACCAATGTTTTGCTCCTTCATCAAACTGGCAAATTTCTTATCCTCATCTTCTGCGTCACCAATTTGAGCCATAGGACCAAATTTCCCTAAACGAACAGAAACCTGTTTGCCCGTTGCAGGATCAACCCCTAAAATTCGCTCTCCGCTTTCTCTGTCAGCATTGGCTTCAACATCTTTAACTGTTGGATGAAACTGATCGTAAAACTCCTGCATCATCTTAGCCCACTCAATATTTCCTTCGGCAATTTCATCAAAATCCTGTTCTACTTTCGCAGTAAAATTGTAATCAAGAATATTCCCGAAATTTTTCACCAAAAAGTCCGTTACAATAGTCCCAATGTCTGTTGGTACTAATTTTCCTTTATCTGAACCGGTATTTTCTTTCAACAATTTCTCACCTACTTTTCCGGATTGCAATGTCAATTGCGTATAATTTCGCTCTTGCCCGTCCAGGTTGCCTTTCTCCACATAATTTCTATTGATAATTGTAGAAATTGTTGGCGCATAAGTAGATGGACGTCCAATACCTAATTCTTCCAATTTTTTAACCAATGAAGCTTCAGTATATCTTGCAGCGGGACGTGAATAACGCTCAGTTGCAGTGATGTAATTATTTTGTAAATTTTCATTCACTTTCAAAGCTGGCAACATACCCTCCTGCTCTTCCTCGTCATCATCATGCCCTTCTAAATATACTTTTAAGAAACCTTCAAAAAGCAACACTTCACCTGAAGCCGTAAACAATTCATTATGATTATTCGCTGCAATTTTAACATTGGTACGCTCTAATTGAGCATCACTCATTTGAGAAGCCAAAGTTCTTTTCCAAATCAAATCATACAAACGCGCCTGATCTCTGTCAATATCTACCGTATGACGTGACATATCCGTAGGACGAATTGCCTCGTGTGCTTCCTGCGCTCCTTTGCTTTTATTAGCAAAAGTTCTTGGATTAGAAAACTCCTTACCATAAGATTTAATAATTTCAGCCTGAGCGGCATCCATTGCTTCTTTAGATAAGTTCACACTGTCCGTTCTCATATAGGTTATCAATCCCGCCTCATACAAACGTTGCGCTAATTGCATGGTGATACCAACAGGCAAATACAATTTACGTGCAGCCTCTTGTTGTAAAGTAGAAGTGGTAAACGGAGCTGTAGGTGATTTTTTTGTTGGTTTCGTTTCTAAATCTGAAACCTTATATGTGGAACCGATGTTTTTATTTAAAAAATCTTCGGCTTCTTTTTTTGTATTAAAGTTTTTAGGCAATTTAGCCTTGAATGTTTTTCCAGCTTCTGTGGTAAATTCTGCCACAACCGAATAAGAAGCAACAGCTTTAAAATCCTGAATTTCACGTTCACGCTCTACAATTAAACGTACAGAAACCGACTGTACACGTCCTGCAGAAAGCCCTCCTTTTATTTTTCGCCATAATACCGGAGACAATTCATACCCCACTAAACGGTCTAATACACGGCGCGCCTGTTGTGCATTTACTAAATTAAAATCAATTTCACGTGGATTATCAATAGCTTTTAAAATAGCGTTCTTTGTAATCTCATGAAAAACAATTCTTTTAGTTTTCTTTTTATCTAATTTTAGTTCTTCCGCTAAGTGCCATGAAATAGCCTCTCCCTCGCGGTCCTCATCGGAAGCCAACCAAACCGTTTCGGCATTTTTAGATAAGGTTTTGAGTTTACTTACTAGGGCTTTCTTATCAGGAGAAACTTCATATTTAGGTTTAAATCCATGTTCTACATCTACTCCTATTTCCTTTGATGGCAAGTCGGCAATATGCCCATAACTTGACTCCACCTGGAAATCACTTCCTAAAAATTTCTCTATTGTTTTCGCCTTTGCAGGTGACTCAACTATTACTAAATTCTTTGCCATTACTTAATTTTTCTCAGACAAAAGTATCTATTTTTTTTAAATACAAAGAATTTAGATTTTTTTTTTAAAAGTATTCAACTCAAACTTTCTGATTCAATCAACAAAACCAATTCAGTGAACAAACTCCAAAATATAGGCCTAAAAAACCAAACATCTATGACATATTATTAAAGGAAGCATCTTTAGAAATGAAGAATAAAATTATTCCTTAAGTAAACAGCTAACAACTAAGGATATTCAAATTCAAAAAATACTGTTAATTCTTCATCTGACATCTTGTCATATCTGTTTGATTTCACTTATCTTTGTAGTCTGAAATAACAAAGAATGGAAAAGATTATCGTTGAGAGTAAACAAGGAGAAAGCCTTGTTTTAGAAAATAAACCTGAAAACAATAAAAAATTATACATAGAAAGCTACGGCTGTGCCATGAACTTCTCAGACAGTGAAATCGTTGCTTCCATCTTATCTACTAATGGATACAACACTACTCAAGTTCTGGAAGAAGCAGATTTAGTATTGGTTAATACCTGCTCGATTCGTGACAAAGCCGAACAAACTATCCGTAAACGATTAGAAAAATACAATGCAGTAAAACGTAAAAACACTAAAATGAAAGTGGGCGTTTTAGGTTGTATGGCTGAACGTTTAAAAAGTCAATTTTTGGAACAGGAAAAAATTGTTGATTTGGTGGTTGGGCCCGATGCATATAAAGATTTACCAAACTTATTGAGCGAAGTAGAAGAAGGCCGGGATGCCATAAACGTTATTTTATCCAAAGAAGAAACCTATGGTGATATTTCACCAGTTCGATTAATGAGTAACGGAATTACCGCTTTGGTTTCGATCACTCGTGGTTGCGACAATATGTGTACTTTTTGTGTAGTCCCTTTTACCAGAGGTCGTGAAAGAAGTCGTGAACCTCAAAGTATCATGGCAGAGATTCAGGATTTGCATGAAAAAGGTTTTAAAGAAGTTACCTTGTTAGGTCAAAATGTAGATAGTTATTTATGGTATGGCGGAGGTTTGAAAAAAGACTTCGACAAAGCATCCGAAATGCAAAAAGCTACTGCGGTAAATTTTGATCAATTATTAGAAATGGTTGCGCAGGCTTTCCCTAAGATGAGAATTCGTTTTTCTACTTCAAATCCACAGGATATGCACGAAAGCGTTTTACACGTAATTGCTAAATATCCTAACATTTGTAAACACATCCACTTACCGGTTCAGTCAGGAAGCGATCGTATTTTGAAAGAAATGAATCGTTTGCATACCCGCCAAGAATACATGGAACTTGTTGACAAAATTTACAATATCATTCCTGGTTGTGCTATTACACAAGATATGATTACTGGTTTCCCTACAGAAACAGAAGAGGATCACCAGGATACTTTGAGTTTAATGGAATATGTAAAATACAATTTCGGTTATATGTTTGCTTATTCTGAAAGACCGGGAACTTTAGCTGAGAGAAAAATGGAAGATGACGTTCCAGAAGAAACAAAATTGAGACGTCTTCAGGAAATTGTAGACTTACAACAAAAACACTCTTTAATAACTTGTCAGGAATTTATAGGAAAAACAGTTGAAGTATTAGTTGATAAAATTTCCAAAAAATCAGCTAATGAATTTTCAGGAAGAAATTCACAAAATATGACGGTTGTTTTCCCTAAAGAAAACTATCAAATCGGTGATTTTGTCAATGTAAAAATCACTTCTTGTACTAGCGGAACTTTAATTGGTGAAGCGGTAGGTTTGAGTGATATGAATTAATTTTAATGGCCACAGATTAAAAAGATTTAAAGGATTTTATTTACTTATTCAAAAATTATGGAAGGATACCGTGAGGAAGAAACATACAAAATCATTGGAATATGTATGGAAGTTCACAGAAATCTTGGTCCAGGTTTATTAGAAATAGTTTATAAAGATGCTTTAGAAATTGAATTTAAAGAAAACAACATCCCCTTTATTAGGGAAAAAGAATTTTCGATTGAATATAAAGGTAAAATTTTACCTCATAAGTTTTACGCTGATTTTATTGTGAATGAAGATATTATTCTTGAAGTAAAAGCTGTAAAAGAATTTACAACCGAACACACGGCACAAATATTAAATTATTTAAAACTAGCTAATTCAGAAATTGGATTATTAATTAATTTTCAAACCAAATCTCTACAGTACAAAAGATATACTTTATAAAAAATAAATCTGTGTTAATCTTTTTAATCTGTGGCAAAAAAACTATGACTAGACGACAATTATATATAGAAATAGCGACATTCATACTTGGTTTTGGAGTAACATTCTATGTTATTAAGACTTATTTTCCAAAACATAAAGTAGAAAACAGCAATACCGCCAAAGATACTTTGACAAACGATAAAGAATAAACTGCGAATTTACGTTTAACAATAATGAGATTGCTTCGTGCCTCGCAATAAAATCATGGAAACAGTTCAAAATATAAAACAACGATTTGAGATTATTGGGAATGACCCAAAGCTTAATCGTGCGATAGAAAAAGCCATTCAGGTAGCACCGACCGATATATCCGTTTTGGTTACAGGTGAAAGTGGTGTTGGGAAAGAAAATATCCCAAAAATCATTCATTCCCTATCCCACAGAAAACACGGTAAATACATTGCCGTAAACTGTGGAGCTATTCCGGAAGGAACTATTGACAGTGAACTTTTTGGTCACGAAAAAGGCGCTTTTACCGGAGCAACAAGTACGCGTGAAGGTTATTTTGAAGTAGCTAACGGCGGAACTATTTTTCTGGATGAAGTTGGTGAACTACCCCTAACGACTCAAGTTCGTTTGTTAAGAATTCTTGAAAATGGAGAATTCCTAAAAGTAGGTTCCTCTCAAGTTCAAAAAACCGATGTGAGAATTGTAGCTGCTACGAATGTCAATTTGTTCAATGCTATTGAAAAAGGCAAATTTCGTGAGGATTTATATTACCGTTTGAGCACCGTAGAAATTGCTTTACCCCCACTAAGAGAAAGAAAAGAAGATATCCATTTATTGTTTAGAAAATTTGCTGCCGATTTTGCTCATAAATACAAAATGCCTCCATTAAAATTAGACGATAATGCCGTACAGCTTTTACAAAAATACCGTTGGAGCGGAAACATTCGTCAATTAAGAAACGTAGCCGAACAAATTTCTGTATTAGAAACCAATCGTGACATTTCGGGTGTAACACTACAATCATATTTACCACCTACAGAAGGAAGCAATCTTCCTTCGGTAATAAACAGCGGTAAAAGTGAAAGTGATTTTAGTACTGAAAGGGACATTTTGTACAAAGTACTTTTTGACATGAAAAGTGATTTGAATGACTTAAAGAAACTTACGCTTGAACTTATGAAAAGTGGCGCTGCAAAAACACAGGATATTAACCCGAATTTGATTCAAAAAATATACGGCTCTAAAGAAGATAGCGAAATAGAATTTGAAGAACAACCCGTAAGTACAGTGGTGACACCAACTCACACGGAAACTTACAGCAATTCTGATGACAATTATCTTTTTGCAGAAACCATCGAAGAGGAAGAAATATTGCGATTAGAGCAAAAAGAAATCGAAATGATTAAAAAATCCTTAGAGAAAAATAAAGGCAAAAGAAAAGCAGCCGCTGATGAATTAGGAATTTCGGAAAGAACACTTTACCGAAAAATTAAACAATTCGACCTTTAAAAAGAAAAAAACAATATTAAAATCCTAAATTCCAATTTTACTATCTTTGATAGACTTTTTGAATTTCGATTATTGGAATTTGGAATTTAAAAAATTGGGATTTACTACAAATTTTATGAAAAAAACACATTCTCTTTTTGCATTAATTTGCCTTTTAATGTTGAGCAGTTGCGGTATTTACAACTTTACAGGAACCGGAAAAATTGATGCTAAAACCTTTCAGGTTAATTTCTTTCAAAACAATGCCGATCTTGTAGAACCTGGAATTGACAGAACTTTCACCCTTGCCTTGCAGGATATTCTACAAAATCAAACCAATTTAAATTTGGTTAAAAACGGAGCTGATTTAACTTACGAAGGAGAAATTGTAGATTATCGAATAAGCCCAATGACAGCTACCGCCGATCAACAGGCCGCACAAAACCGTTTAAAAATAAGAGTTAACGTTCGTTTCACAAACAAAAACAAAGAATCGGATGATTTTGAAAAAACATTCGAATTCTATTATGATTATCCCGCAACTACACAATTGCAGGGAGCCACTTTAAGCACTGCTTTAAAAGAAATTTTTGACCGTATCACTCAGGATATTTTCAATGAATCGCTAGCTAAATGGTAAATATTGATTCGGTTATTTGTTGATTCGCAAATTCATTTAACAATAACCAAATAACCAAACTAACTTATGAATGTAACCGATTATACTTATTTAATCAACCATCCAGGAACAATTTCTGAAAAGCAAACAATAGCTTTAGAAAAAGTATTGGATGAGTTTCCTTATTTTCAAAGTGCCAGAGCCTTACGCTTAAAAGGATTATACAACGAAAGCAGTTTTAAATATAATGCGGCACTTAAAATCACTGCGGCACATACAACTGATAGAACTGTTTTATTTGATTTTATTAGTTCAGATGAATTTAATGCTATTCAAAAAGGATTATTTGAAAAGAAAACAAATGAATTACTGGCTATCAATGTAGTAGACAGTATTGAAATTATTCCACCTAAATTAGAAACCGTCTCGAATGATTTTCAAACGGAAACCACTATTTCTGAAGTAGCCACACAAGAAAATGAAACCCATATAACAGCCGAGGAAAACCTTGAAATAGGTAAACCGTTGGCTTTTTCTAAAAACGAAACCCATTCGTTCCAGGAATGGTTACAACTATCCAGAATTCAACCGATTGTAAGAGAATCTGAAACCAAAGAATCAGTTAGCATTTTAAATACTGAAGAAGTATCAAAAAAGAAAAAAGAGGCAATCATTGATCGATTTATAGAAAACAATCCCAAGATCTCACCAGTTAAACAAGGAACTAGTTCTAACTTTAGTATTGACATCAACAAAGACGATACTACTTCGCTAATGACTGAAACTTTGGCCAAAGTATATTTGGAACAAAAAAAATATCAAAAAGCAATTCAAGCTTATGAAATATTAATTTTGAAATATCCGGAAAAAAGTAGTTTCTTTGCAGACCGCATAGCGGATATTAAGATTTTACAACAAAACAATAATTAAGTAATAATGAGCACATTTTCAATTTTTTTAGTTTTAATAACTATAGTTTGTTTCCTACTGATTGTAGTAATCATGGTTCAAAACCCTAAAGGTGGAGGTTTATCTTCTTCATTAGGTGGATCAACTCACATGGGTGGTGTACAAAAAACAACCGACTTTTTAGACAAAAGTACCTGGACTTTAGGTATCGTTTTAATCGCATTAATTTTATTATCTAGCTTAAGCTTTACTGGATCAACAAGCGACAATAGTTCTAAAATTATTGATCAAACTGAAGCCGCAACTCCTGCAGCTCCAACTGCACCTGCTCAACCAGCTGCACCTGTAGCTCCTGCACCAGCAAAATAATTCTTCATAGAAATTTATATAAAATGCCAGCCTGTCAAAGCTGGCATTTTTATTAAGAAAAAATGGCAGTAAAATTGGACTGGCACAATTTCTGAATAAACAATGCAAAATTTAATTTAACTCAATTATAAAAATAAAAAATCATGGCATTAAACATTAAACCACTTTCAGACCGAGTTCTGATTGAACCAGTTGCAGCAGAAACTAAGACAGCGTCAGGGATTTTTATTCCAGATACTGCCAAAGAAAAACCACAAAAAGGAACCGTTGTAGCCGTAGGAAATGGCACAAAAGATCATGAAATAACTGTAAAAGTAGGTGACACTGTACTTTATGGAAAATATGCAGGTACCGAATTAAAATTAGAAGGAAAAGATTATTTGATTATGCGTGAAGACGATATTCTTGCAATCATCTAAAAAAAACGTATTAAGAATTAAGTACAAAGTATTCAAATTTTTAAAACTCAACAATAAAAAGTAAGAAATTAAAATGGCAAAAGATATTAAATTCGATATTGAAGCACGTGACGGATTAAAACGTGGAGTTGATGCATTAGCTAATGCAGTAAAAGTAACTTTAGGACCTAAAGGTCGTAATGTTATCATTGGAAAAACTTTTGGTGGACCTACAGTAACTAAAGACGGAGTTTCAGTTGCAAAAGAAGTAGAATTGAAAGACCCATTAGAAAATATGGGAGCTCAAATGGTAAAAGAAGTGGCTTCTAAAACTAATGATTTAGCGGGTGACGGAACTACTACTGCAACTGTTTTAGCACAAGCTATCGTAAAAGAAGGTTTGAAAAACGTAGCTGCAGGAGCAAATCCTATGGACTTAAAACGCGGTATCGATAAAGCTGTTGATGCTATTGTTACAGATCTTGCAAAACAATCTCAAGTAGTAGGAAGTGACTCTGACAAGATCAAACAAATCGCTTCTATCTCTGCTAACAATGACGAAGTTATCGGTGAATTAATTGCTACTGCTTTCGCAAAAGTAGGAAAAGAAGGAGTTATCACTGTAGAAGAAGCAAAAGGGACTGATACATTTGTTGACGTAGTTGAAGGAATGCAATTTGACAGAGGATATCTTTCTCCATATTTTGTTACCAACTCTGAAAAAATGGAAGTGGAATTAGACAGCCCATACATTTTATTATACGATAAAAAAGTTTCTTCATTAAAAGAATTACTACCGGTTCTTGAGCCAGTGGCTCAATCAGGAAAACCATTATTAATTATCGCTGAAGATGTTGATGGTGAAGCCTTATCAACTTTGGTAGTAAACAAATTACGTGGTGCATTAAAAATTGCTGCTGTAAAAGCACCTGGTTTTGGAGACAGAAGAAAAGCAATGCTTGAAGATATTGCTATCTTAACTGGCGGAACAGTTATCTCTGAAGAAAGAGGATACACTCTTGAAAACACTACTATCGAAATGTTAGGTCAAGCTAAAAGAGTAGCTATCGACAAAGATAATACAACAATCGTAAGCGGTTCTGGTGATGCTGAAATGATCAAAAACCGTGTGAACCAAATCAAAGGTCAAATGGAAGTAACCACTTCTGATTATGACAAGGAAAAACTTCAAGAGCGTTTGGCTAAATTAGCCGGAGGTGTTGCTGTTCTTTATGTAGGAGCTGCTTCTGAGGTAGAAATGAAAGAGAAAAAAGACCGTGTGGATGATGCTCTCCACGCAACTCGCGCAGCAGTTGAAGAAGGAATTGTTGCTGGAGGTGGTGTTGCTTTATTAAGAGCAAAATCGGTTTTAGGAAGCCTTGTTGCTGACAATGCTGATGAAGCTACCGGAATCCAAATCGTTTCCCGTGCTGTTGAAGCTCCATTAAGAACTATTGTTGAAAATGCAGGACTTGAAGGTTCAGTTGTAGTTGCAAAAGTTGCTGAAGGACAAGCCGACTTTGGTTACAATGCAAAAACTAACGAATACGTTGACATGTTAAAAGCAGGTATTATTGATCCTAAGAAAGTAACTCGTGTAGCTTTAGAAAACGCTGCTTCAGTTTCAGGAATGATCTTAACCACTGAATGTGCTTTAATCGATGTTAAAGAAGAAAATGCCGGAGGCGGAATGCCAATGGGTGGTGGAATGCCTGGAATGATGTAATATCATTCTATTTTGAATAAAAAAAACGTCTCACTTAAAAGTGGGACGTTTTTTTTTACAATCCCTCTAGTTGTAACTAAGAAAAAACTTAAAAAAACTTATATTTGCTTTTCTCATAACCAACCAACTTATTAAAAAATGAAATTTAACCTATCCCTTTATTGTTTATTATCCTTATTTACATCTTTAGCACAAACATCAGCTAGCCAAAACAAGATCACCGAAGTCATAGAAAACTATTTTAATTACGACAGAGAAAATATTCATGTCCAATTCAACAAATCAATCTATGTTAATGATGAACAATTGGTTTTCAAAGGATACGTATCCAATAAAACAACTCAGCTACCAAATACTAAAACAACTAACATACAAGTTGTCATCTATAATGATAAAAAAGAAATTATACAAAAACAACTGCTCTTTGCCTATAATGGTTATTTTGAAGGCGGGATGCGATTAAACGACAAATTCACTTCAGGAAATTACTATTTTCATTTCTACACCAACTGGATGAACAATTTCGTTGAAGATGAATCTTTTGTACAAACAATCGAAATAATCAATAAAGATGAACCTTATCAAATAAAGACAAACAAACCAAATTTTGAAACAGCAAAGATCGATTTATTTCCAGAAAGCGGAATAATTATTAATGAAACTAGCAACAAAATTGGTATCAGAATAACCGATTGTCACCAAAAAGGCATTCAAATCACCGATGGCACTCTAACCGATTCTAAATCAAACATCATTTCCCGATTCAACACAAATACAATGGGAAATGGTTTCTTTTACTTTATACCGGTTGCCAATGAAAAATACACTGTAAACATTAAAGTCGACAATAAAAACCTTTCAAAACCACTACCGCCTATTCAAAACTCCGGAATAACTATTGGATACAATAACAACCTCAACAACAACACACTAGCCATTGTTGTAAAAACAAATGAAAACGGCCTTAAATTATATCAAAACAAGAAATTCAATCTTATTGTCCACCAAAACAAAAACTTAATTCAAAAAGAGTTTACTTTCGAAAACAATCAACCAGAACAATTAATCCGTTTTAGCAAACTTAATTTATCAAATGGTGTAAATACCATTCGTGTTATTGACGAAGATTTAAATGAAGTGTGTCAAAGATTAATTTACATCAACACTTCAACAAAACCAATCACAAACCTTGAATTAAAACCCATAAAAAACGACAGCTTGAGTTTGACTGGTACAATTAATTTAAATAATGCCAGCCTTAGCGTTAGTATTCTTCCAAAAGACAACATAAAAACAACTCAAAGCAATTCCATCATTGGAACATTTTCCTTAAACTCTTATCTAGCAAAGCCTGAAACCGAAACTTATCTTTATTTCGATTCTGAAAACAAGACTCAAAAACAAGATTTAGAGCTATTAATGTTAAATCAAGCCGAAAATAAGTACAAATGGGACAACATCAAAATGCATCCACCAAAACTTCTCTACCCTTCTTTAAAAGGTACAACTATAAGTGGAATTGTTGAAAAAAAAATAAACACTCCTTCTAAATATAAAGTCTCATTAATGTCCTTAAAAGACAAAATCTTTTTAGAAACAACTCTTAATGACAAAAACGAATATAAATTCGAAAACATATTCGCTACAGACTCAACCACTTTTTTTATTCAATTGATGAATGAAAAAAACGAAGCTGTTTTTTCAAAAATATCTGTAAATGTTTTCAATCCCAAAACAGACAATAACTTTGCTAAAAGCTGGACCAACATCATTTGCTCTCCATCTCAAAATAGTGAAGAGGTAATTACTTTTAGTAGCTCAAACAAAAACGCTATCAACCTTGACAATGTGGTGATTCAAAACAACTACAAAAAAACAAAGCTCATCCACAAAGAGGGAAATAATTTTGCAACCGCTTTTAAAATAAGCGATAAAGAATTTGGAAGCCTTTTAGATTTCTTAGGACGAAATGGCTATAGAACCGGCTTTAACCCTACAGATAACTCTGTATTTATAAAAAATCGTTTAGGTGATATTGTTAGAAATACGGATAATTCACCCGATGTTTTTATTGATGATATAATACTTCTTGATTTGAATTTAATAAACAATTACAGCATAGAAGAAGTTGATGAAATATATATTGACAAAATGGGTTCGTCAGGCTTTTCTAATGGAGGAAATGGCATTATAAAAATCTATCTTAAACCTGGAACAAACAAAGATTATTTAAAATCAAAACTTAATACTTTCATTTTGACCAATGGTTTTTCAAAAGTATTACTATACAAAAATTCAAAATTTAGCACCAAAAAAGAATTTGATTATTTTGGAACTCTTGATTGGTCACCAAATATTATTTTAAAAGACAATTCTAACTTTGAAATTAAATTTGCAAAAGAAAATCAAAAGGAAGTAATAGTACAAATTGAAGGCTATTCGAATGATGGTCAGTTAATTTCAGAAATCAAACACCTGACTACCACTGAAACTCCTTAACAAAAAAAAAGGTCTTATTAACATTTTAACAAGACCTTTTATATTATCATTTTTAAAGAAAACTAATCTTTAGGGGCAACTGTTTTCTTCGTCAACTTAAGAATTACCGGTGATAAAGTAACTACCACTAATCCAATAACAATCACTTCAATATGCTCTTTTAAATCTATTCCGTAATTATTTAGAAGGAAACCATACAAATAATGTCCGGAAAATATCAAGGTAAACGACCAAAGGAAAGAACTCAGAATATTATAAAACATGAATTTCTTTTTTTCCATGGTAACAATACCTGCAACTATAGGAGCAAAAGTTCTGAAAATTGGTAAAAAACGTGCAAAAATGATTGCTCTTCCACCATGTCTTTCAAAAAAATCTTTAGACTGGATGAGATAATGCTTTTTAAACCAGAAACTATCTTCTCGATTATACAAATAGTAACCACTCTTAGCACCAAACCAATAACCAATCATATTACCCAAAATTCCAGCGAAAGCTACCAATGTTGAAAGCAAAGTTACATTGACAAAATCACTATCAATAAACAATATATTCTCAATCAATTCTCTATTATAAATTCCGGCAAGAAAAAGCAAACTATCTCCCGGCAAAAAGAAACCCGCAAATAAACCTGTTTCGGCAAAAACAATAAATAATACTATAAAGATTCCCAGTTTTATTCCATTTACATCAAAGTGTATATAAAAAAGAGGATCAATTAAATTCTTCCAATCAAAGTTGTTCATTCCTACGGATTTTATTAGAAATATTTTGAGCGTGAAAGTAAGAATAAATTACTTTAACTACAATTTATTCAATTCATTTAAAGTTTAATTAACGAAAAAAACAGCTTCGAATTAGATTCTTAAAATTTTATCCTTCTTACTCCTTTCTGTCATATTTACAGCAAGAATGTAAATTATCATAATCTTCCTTAGTTGCTTTTATAGCATCAGTATCATGACCTGCCTTAGCAACGGCTTTCTTTAAATCAAAAGCAGAACTTTTCTCTTCATTCATGATAACTGATAATTGGTGCGTACCAATATTCCAACTAGCTGATTTTACCCCAGGAACTCCATAAGCTGCTTTTTCAATTCTTTTTTTGCACTGCTCACAATTTCCATTTACTTCTGTAGAATATTTTAAATTTTTATTTTTTTTCTCTTGGGCTTGTGTCGACAATCCAATGATTAGAAATGCAATAGTGATAATAATATTTTTCATCTTTTTTTTAATTTTTAAGTTATTTTATTTTAAATCGTAATCCGGCATAATACATTTGTCCAAAAACTGGAGCATACAACATAGAAGCATCAAAATTAGTTCCAAAAGGGTCATCGCTACCTAATACTGCCTTCATTTGTCTATAATTCCCAATATTTTCTCCCCCTACATACACTTCGAAAGTATCTGAAAAAACACGAGTAAGTTGTGCATTCATTAAAGCATAACTTGGCGAGAAATCTGGCAAACGATTCGCTTCTGGATTGGTTGCCGTTGTTGGTAATTGTTGTTGACCAATCCAATTGAAAGTAAAATCCATTTTCCATTGACTTCCTTTTTCAGTAAGTGGCGTTTCGTACTCTAAATTACTAAAAAAACGGTGTTTTGCCTGAAAAGGTCTTTGAAAATTGCCTGACAAATACTGTGTTTGTGTATCATAAAATTTATAAGCCGTACGCAAATTCAGACTATTCAGTAACTCGTAATTAAACTCAAATTGCAAACTATTAGCATATGATTTTCCTTCTAAATTATAAAATAAAACAGCTTGTGGACTTTGCATAACATCAACAACCGCCTGATTTGTAAAATCTGTTCGGTATAAATCCAAGACAACTTCGACATTTCTATTTAAAAATTGGAATTTTTGAGAAAAACTCAAACCATAATTCCAAGCAATTTCAGGATTCAATCCATAAATTTTACCCGTTGAATCTAAGAATGTAAAACTTCTAGAACTAGCCAATAATTGTTGATTTTCTGCAAAAACATTAGCCGAACGCTTTCCTCTACCGGCAGAGAAACGTATAACTGCTTTTTCCCAAGGATTGTATCGAGCATGTAATCTTGGAGTAACAAAAGTTCCTAATCTGTTGTGATTATCTACTCTGGCACCTAATATCAAACTAAAATTATCAGCATTATCATAAGTATATTCAAAAAAAGCACCCACTGAGTTATCATTTCGACTATAATCAGTTGCATTTAGAAATTCCTGATAATTATCGTAAGTAAAATTCAAACCTGCAGCAAACTTATTCTTTGTATTATTTATGATGGAATTAAAAATCAAATTAGAATAGTAGCTATTTTGCTTGATATTATATAAATTCAAACCATAATAAGACTCTTGATTATGACTATTAAAGGCATTTTGAAAACCGATACTTTGAAAAGGCATTTCAGGAAAAACATAACCTATTTTTGTTGATACATCAAAACGTTCTGTATTAATTTCTGACCCCCAATGATTCATCGTTCCTTTATCTCTATCTTTATCAAAAGCAACTTCACCTCCTTGTTTTTTATCATTCATGTATCTGAAATTGATAAAACTCACCAAACCTTTTTCAGCATTATTATACTGATAACGATTCATTACATTAATTTGCTTTCCTAAAGGCCCGTCTAAAAAACCGTCATTATTCATGTCGTTTTTAGCCACTCTGGCATTTCCGTGCAGCAATAAACTGGTTGCCCACTTATCCGAAAGTTGTTTTGTAAAATGTGTATTCAATTCAAATCGAGAATCAGTAGACCCGTACATATTTAAGAAAAACGGGATATCGTTGAATGGTTTAAGTAGCTCAGCATTAATTTGTCCTGATATACTTTCATAACCATTCACTACACTACCAGCCCCTTTAGTAACCTGAATACTTTCAACCCAAGTTCCGGGCGTAAAAGACAAACCATAGGCCTGAGAAGCACCTCTTACAGAAGGAATATTTTCTTCGGTTATCATTAAATAAGGACTAGTCAAACCTAACATTTTAATTTGTTTGGTTCCTGTTATTGCATCCGAAAAATTGACATCAATTGACGGATTAGTCTCAAAACTTTCAGCTAAATTACAACAAGCTGCTTTAAGCAACTCTTTACTGGTAATCAATGAAGTATTCGCTGTTACAGTAAACGATTTTTGAATTCCTCTTTTCTTCTTAACCAATTTTACCTCCTTCAAATTTTCTTGAGAAAACAGTGTAAAACTTAGTAAAAAAAGTACCAAGGATATGATATTTTTTTGCATAAAAAATGATTTTAATGTTTAAATAAACTATTTGAAAAAACACAAATAGAACTTTTGAATCGTTAAGACGATTCAATTATTAACATTAAAATCAGGCGTAAAAAAGGTATTGATTATATAACTTAAACAATGGCGGGGCATTTGCCTCACAGTGGTAAGAAATAATTTGTTTGTTTTTAAAATTGGAAACAGATTTAAAAACAAAACTTGGATTTTCGGTGATAATTAAGGGAGCATCAAAATGAAAAAAGAATGTTTTTACAGTAGCATCTTCTGATTTTTTTTCAAAATTAATTACCTTATTAGAACAACAAGAAGCAACTTTTAACTTTTTTTCACAACATTTTTTCGAATGTTTGAAATTAGAATTAGCTAGTTTAACCTCTACATTGGCAATTTTATTACCACAATAATGCACCTCAAAAGCTAAACCTACATTGGAAACCAATAGTAGAAAAGCCAAAATCAAACCGATGCATTTTCTTGTTATCATTTTGCAAAAGTAAAAATTAATACGGACTAAAACATCAAAAGTATGTTAAAACTAAAATTCAAATTCCTGCCCCATTAATGGTACCGAACACTTAAAACCGTAATGTTCTTTCATTTTTATCCGCAACTCATCAGCTGCTGCCGATTCTCCGTGAACTAAAAACACCTTATACGGTCTATTTTTTAATTCCGACAGCCAGTCAATCAAGTCAGCCTGATCACCATGAGCCGACAATCCATTTATTTCAAAAACCCTGGCTCTAACAGTATAATATTCACCAAAAATTTTAATTGATTTTGCTCCTTCAATTAATTTTCTTCCCCGGGTTCCTTCAGCCTGATAACCTACAATAAGAATGGTAGTTTCAGGAATACCGATATAATTTTCCAAATAACTTAAAACCCTACCTCCGGTAATCATTCCACTTGCGGCAATAACAACTTTGGGACCTTTATTATTTATTGCAGCTAAAGTTGCCTCATAATCAGAATTAATGATAAACATTTTACTCATTTCCTGACAATCGGCAAACTTTAATTTATGCCATTGGGTATTATTAAAAAAAACTTCAAAAGCACCAACACCCATAGGCGAATCAACTATAAAAGGAATTTCCGGCAGTCTGCCTTCTTTTTTTAATTCCCACAGTAAAAACATAATACTTTGTGCCCTTTCTACAGCAAAACTGGGAATAATAACCGTCCCTCCTTTTCTATAAGTTTCTTTAATATAGTTTTCTAATTCTAATTTGGGGTCGGTTTCTGGATGCAATCGGTCGCCATAAGTACTTTCTAAAAAAACCAGATCGGCTTTTTGAGGTTTAACCGGAGGCGCTAACAAAACATCATTATCCCGACCAATATCTCCTGAAAAAACTAATGTTTTTCCTTCCACCTGAACACTAATACTACAAGCCCCAATAATATGTCCTGCCAGAAAAAAAGTAGCTTCTATTCCGCCTTCCAGCTTCACTATTGTATTGGGCTGAACAACCGTTAATAAAGGAAAAACATCCTTAGCCTGATCTACAGTATACAAAGGTTCTGCCAATTCGTGTTTAGAACTATTTTCCTGATTAGCCTTCAAAGCGTCCTCTTCCTGAATTTTAGCACTATCTATTAAAATCAATTTGGTTATTTCCATTGTAGGTGCTGTACAATAAATCTTGCCTGTAAATCCTTGCTCAACTAGCCTTGGTAACCAACCACAATGATCCAGATGCCCATGAGTTAACAATACAAAATCAATAGTTGAAGCCAAAACAGGAATCGGCCCCCAATTGAGTTCGCGCAAAGGTTTTATTCCTTGAAACAAACCACAATCAATCAAAAAACGAACTTCTTCTGTCTCAACTAATGTCTTCGAGCCCGTAACGGTTCCCGCCGCTCCAATAAATTTAATTTTCATAAAGCAGTCTTTTTAATTAATAACACTTACACAACTCAGCGACTTCTTTTAGTACATTCTTTATTCGTCCCGCACTGATACCTATCTCTTTTAAATCAGCCCTATTTTCAATTAATTCTTTTACCAAAATAACATCAAGCAACAATAACTTTTCTTTTTCTGCTTTGGTCAAAGTCGTTAAACAAGTAACAGGATACAAACAATCATGATTATTCCGGGACTTCAAACTGTGTTTTTCAGGATAATCCCAACTTAACAAATGAATTCCGGAACACTCTGCAAAAGCTATTGCATCTGCTGTAAAACGAGTATTGGTAACAATCCAGCAACTATTAATTTTCTCCTTATTTAAAAAAAGTGAATAACTATTTTCTCTCAAATCATTAAATCTGGAAAAAACATACAAAGGCACTTTGACATCCGAAGCAGCTTCCTTTCCACCGTGAAATTTACATTCCACCATTGCAATCTGATTATTTTTCTTTATCAAAATATCTACCTCATGCATGACACAATTGCCTTGTAAAACGATATTAGTTTTAGTTTCATACTTTTCGGCTTCAAAAAGGCGAGCAATATATTTCTCAAAATAAAAACCTTCAGGCCCCAGCATTTCTATAGCAGCACGTAAATTGTAACGGGCTGCATGTGAATGAGTATGCTTTTTTAGTAAAGCAAATGCTTTTTTGTAGATATTTTTAGTTGAAATTCCGTCGTATATTTCTCCAGCAATCTCTTTCATAATAGATTCAGCCGTAAAAGCATCAGCACCAGATTTTAACAATGATGCTGTAAGTTTCTCGGGATTAAAATTAACAACGGCACCGGAATGTTTTATTATTTTCATATCACCTTAATAACTAATTACAAACTGAAATCACTTACTTAAAGTTACAAAAAATTATCCGGAATTACGTTTTTGAAAGTAAAATGCTGGTATAAAAAGCAAAACAAAAATGGGCTGAATAAGAAAGCGACGAATATAAAACAGTAGAAAATTATTCTGTGAACCGTAGATTTGAATAACTAAAAACAATGCTACCAAAAAAAACACAAAAGCTATTGAATATAATAGTAGAGAAAACTTCAACATCAATACATCTCTAAAAATCACATAAAGCAATCCTAAAGAAATAATTGTATTCAAAGTATACCTTAAAAACAAACCTAAAGTGAATCGAAAGGGGTTATATTCAGGCAAAGGCATACTATTGAAATCACCTTTAAAATAGTCTAAAAAAGGATCGTAAAACAAGACATTCTCATAATAGCGAATCATAATAAAGCAAAGCACTAAGGCTGCAACAACGAATAACTTCAATACATAAGGAAAAAATCTATTTTGCATACAATGAAAATTTATTCACCCAAATTACCCACAACAAAAAAACAACTCCGTAAATAAACAAAGGAAAAATTATCGTATGCAGTAATTCCTGTTGTTCCGGAAAATGATACAAAGCAAGACATAGTAAAGCAATACGCACAAGATTTAAAATATAAATCAGTACACTTCCGCCCAAAATAAACAACAAAGTAGCCTTTAATTTTCCCGAAAAAGCAACTACAAACGAAACAAACAAAATAATTACGCTAATAGCATTACAACCTTCAATCATTCGTGCAATAGGTTGTTGTTTATAAAAAAGCATAACAAAAGAAGCATCAGGCATCACCTGATTATCAAAATCTAACCCAAAAAACTTCAACATTTGAACCGTGTTAGCCGCCACAAATTGAGTTATTGCATCTACGGAATGTTGACTAAAACGATACAAAAAACCTTGATAAACCAAACTCAAAACTAAATACGTCAGGAAAAATTTGGCCAGAAAAACTAAAAAAGGACGATATAGAATAAAGTATTTTTTCAATTGTATGATTTTTATCAAAACTATAACTTTTTCAAATGCTATTTTGAAATAATTTTACCAAAACTTTAAAACCGTAAAAATGGATTTATCAAAACTACAACCTGATATCACTTCGATAATTGAAAACACAAACCTTAATAGAGACGAAAAACTTTTAGCCATTTGGATATACTAATTTAGCGTACAGTTTAAGTTAAGACTAAAATCTTAATTTTAACACATGAAACAAGAAAGAAAAATTTACGATCCAGAATTCAAAATTAAAGCCGTTCAATTGAGTGAAGAGCGAAGCAATCTTTCAGAACTAGCCAGAGAACTTGGTATTAAAGTTTCTTTATTATATAAATGGCGTAAAGATTACCAGGAATATGGTGAGGGTAGTTTTCCTGGTAAAGGGAATTTAAAACTAACGCCTGAACAGGAACGTATTCACGAATTGGAGAAGAAATTAAAAGATGCTGAAATGGAACGAGATATATTAAAAAAAGCAATCAGCATTTTCTCCAAGAGCGGTCGATGAAATACCGATTCGTTAAGAATCATGAAAGCCAATTTC